>DBDL01000104.1:11283-23069 GCA_002293545.1 Lachnoclostridium sp. UBA933
AAAAAGTAAAAGGGTATGTACGCAAGAATAAACTGACGGCAACCAAAGGTGTTTCCGAGCAAAATTTAACCTATGACGGAGAAGCCAAAAATACCGTCCGTTTAAAAAAGATTGCCGTTGATTCGTCAAAAACCCTGACCAAAATACCGAAAGGAAAAAGCTTTAAAATATTAGGTTATCTTTCACCCGGCAGTCAGACATGGTATAAGTTAAAATATAAAAGAGTATCCGGTTACATACATAAGGGTGATGCAAAGGCAGCCGACGTTATATTTGAAGAAAGAATCAAAGGCTTTCCCGCTTCTTACCGGAAGTATATGCGGACACTGCATAAAAGCTATCCCAAATGGGTGTTTAAACCGGTAAAAACGGGTTTGGACTGGAAAACGGTGCAAAAGAACGAAACGAAACCCGGATTGAATGTGATTCAGTCCATGCTGCCGAAAGGCGGAACTTTCGGCGCACCATTTTCATACTTGTCGACATCCAAAAGCTGTTACAACCCCAAGACGGATAAATATACCGTATTCGACGGTACTAACTGGTACGGGACGGTTCCTGCCGTAGTTGCCCATTATATGGACCCGCGTAACTCACTGACGCCGGAAAAGATATGGCAGTTCAAATCACTGAAATATGAAGGAACAGAGAAAAAAAACGTCATTAAAAACATGTTAAAGGACACATTTATGTCCGGCAGTTACACCTATAAAGACCCGAAAACCAAAAAACAGATCACAAGAAATTATGCATCATCCTTCTTGCAAGCAGGAAAAAAAGCCAAAATCAGCGCATATTTTCTGGCTGCCCGCTCAAGACAAGAACTCGGATTGAAAGGCAGTGCGTCCGTTTCCGGGAAATATGCCGGTTATAAAGGCTACTACAATTATTATAATATCGGTGCCAATGACAGCAGAGAGGGTTTGGCAATCCGAAACGGTCTGCAATTTGCCAAAAAAGCGGACCCCCAGTTTTTAAAACCTTGGGACACTCCGTATAAAGCGATTTGCGGCGGAGCGATTTATCTTTCAAACGGTTATATTCCGGTCGGACAGATTACAACCTACTTTCAAAAATTTAACGTAGTAAACAAAAAAGACCTGTATCGTCATCAATTTATGTCAAATGTGCAGGCACCGACTTCGGAGAGTGCGACCGCATACCGTTCTTATCAAGACCTCGGTATATTGAAAAACAAGTACATCTTTTATATACCGGTATACCAAAATATGCCGGATAAAGCTTGTGCTTTGCCGAAAAAAGCCGGAAATTCTAATAATTATTTAAAAAAACTATCTGCCGCAGACGAATCCGGTGTTAAAGTACCATTTACCGAAAGCTTTTCATACGATAATACGGACTATACATGTGAAGTTGAAATTCCGTCAGAGGGCATGACATTCACAGTAAAAGCTACAAAAGTAAGCAAGCATTNNGTGAAATAACATTAAACGCAGATACAAAAACCCAGGATGTAAAAGTTGTGTGTCAGGCACAAAACGGGAAAAAGAAAACCTACACGATACATATAAAAAATCTGCTGGATATTGAACCGGATGACCCTGTAACACCGCCGGCAGAAACGCCGCCGGCAGGTGCCGGAAATTGATTAATAATAATACGGTACGTGTGTAAAACTGCCTTACTGCTCCTGAAAACAATACAAGTACATATGTAAATCGTCGTAATACTCTTAAAAAGAATGCCGGTACGTTATAAGAATATTCCTGCATAAAACGGAATTTATATACGTTACCGGCATTTATTTTATTCGATAGGGTTTCTGATCATTTGACAGGGGTTCTGATTCATTTGATATTCAATGATTCCCATAATGATCTAAGTATACATTATAATTCTCATCAACCAATTGTTCCAGATAATCCGTTTCTATATTAGGAAATGCCTCTGAAATCTGCGTCATAAGCAGTTCAAGCACTTTAAAATAATGCTTTTCTGGTGAGATGCTATCATCCTTTAAACTGTCATAATAACCGTTTGTAAAATGCTCATGCATCCAATCCTTGATTTGTTCTGTCTGGCTTTCCTCTTTTCCGATTTCACTTTTCAAGTTTTTGGCTTTGCTTATCGTTATCATTCCGATTACCAAAAAGACAAAAAACACGGCACCCATAATGACGGCAGAAAATGAGTTTAAAAAGTCAATCGCACCGGCGGCATGGAGAACAATAATAAAAAATCCGACAATCGCAAAGAAGATAAATGATATGGCACTGAATTTTAAATCATTATATTTTTCCGAAGCTTTTACATAAAGCGTACTTTTTCCTTCCCGTAATTCCTTGAAATTTTTCTTTTCAAGTTCTTCTTTCAAGACCCGTTCTTCCTCCTGTGAAAGAAGCTCCAAATCATCCGGGTTATCGCTCAGGGTAGCATTTTCCATAGCCACCTGGAAACCAATCAAAAGTCTTCTTGCTTCTGTGATTTTCTCCGGCGGCAGATAGATTTCCGATTCTTTAAAATCATTTTCGCGGATTTCATACCCCGATATATCGGAATATTCAAGATAATCCGTAAATTTCTCGGCGACAGACCTGTTCTCTGCGATAAAAAGAAGCTCCGGTTCTGCCGGCTCCTCCGGTTTTTCTAAAGTGGCGACTAATTCATCCCCGCAATCGGCACATATGGTATTTCCCTCTTTATATTCATTCTTACATGTGGGACACCAAGGCATAATTATGTCCTCCTAAATTGTTTTTTAAGTCATTTTATCATATTCCTATAGAAATTACAACCGTTGACAAAGAATATGTAATTTGTCATAATAACATTGCGGCATATGATAATGTGCTGTTTATAATCGAAAAAACAAGAAACGGAGTGACCCATGCAGATAGGTAAAAGAAAACAGGCACTTACCGATGAGCAGTTGATGTCATTGGAAAAACCGGCAAGATATACCGGAAATGAAATCAATATGATAAGAAAAGATTATCGTCAGACAGAGATACGTTTCTGCATGTGTTTTCCCGATGTGTATGAGATTGGCATGTCGCATTTGGGAATCCAGATTCTTTATGATATGTTTAACCGGAGAGAGGATACGTATTGTGAGAGGGTTTACTCTCCTTGGATGGATTTAGATCAATTGATGAGAGAACATCATATCCCTTTATTTGCCTTGGAGTCACAGGACCCGGTAAAGTGTTTTGATTTTCTGGGAATCACACTGCAATATGAAATGTGTTATACAAACATCCTGCAAATACTGGATTTGTCCGAAATACCAATGCTTACAAGGGACAGGACATGGGATGATCCGATCGTAATCGGCGGCGGTCCCTGCACCTATAATCCCGAACCGATAGCCGACTTTTTTGATTTGATTTACATCGGGGAGGGCGAGCTGGTTTACGGCGATTTGCTGGATTGTTATAAAACGTGCCGGAAAGAAGGAAAATCAAGGCAGGATTTTTTACGGGATGCCGCCGGGATAGATGGGATATACGTACCGTCCCTTTATGAAATTTGTTATCATCGTGACGGTACGATAAAGCAAAGAAAAGCGCTTTGCAGTTCAGCTCCCGAAACCGTAAAAAAACAAGTGGTGTCCGACTTGAGCAATACCTTTTATCCGGAAAAACCGCTTGTTCCGTATATCAAGGCGGTACAGGACCGCGTGGTTTTAGAGGTTCAAAGAGGCTGTGCCAGAGGATGCCGGTTTTGCCAGGCAGGAATCATCTATCGTCCGGTAAGGGAACGGAGCCTGGAATTTTTAAAGGATATGGCAGTTAAAATGCTGGAAAGTACCGGTTATGAAGAAATCTCACTGAGTTCATTAAGCTCAAGTGATTATTCAAAATTACCGGAACTGGTAGATTTTTTGATTCAGGAGAGCAGGGAAAAAAGAGTAAACATTTCATTGCCGTCCTTACGTATCGACGCTTTTTCACTTGATGTCATGAGCAAGGTTCAGGATGTCAGAAAGAGCAGCCTGACATTTGCACCGGAAGCGGGGTCGCAGCGTATGCGTAATGTCATCAATAAGGGCTTGACGGAAACAATGATATTGAATGGTTCCAAAGAGGCATTTGAAAGCGGATGGCACCGTGTGAAGCTTTATTTCATGCTGGGACTTCCTACCGAAAAAGACGAAGATATTGAGGCAATTGCCGGGCTTTCCAATGAGATTGCGGCGTGTTATTTTGAAATGCCCAAAGAGAAACGAAACGGCAGACCGGAAATTGTGACCAGCACATCGTTTTTTATCCCGAAACCGTTTACACCGTTTCAATGGGCGGCAATGAATACGGCGGAGGAATTTTCAAAAAAAAGAACCTATCTGCTCGGCAAAATCAAAGAACAGTTAAACCAGCGTTCGGTTAAATATAATTGTCATGATGCGGAAACATCGGAAATTGAAGGGGTTTTGGCGCGGGGTGACAGAAAAATATCGGAAGTCATTATGGAGGCCTATCGTCTGGGGTGCAGGTACGATGCGTGGACAGAATATTTTCGTATGGATTTGTGGGAACAGGCATTCAAAAATATGAACATACCGCTTGATTTTTATACGACAAGAGTTCGCGGGGACGACGAACTGTTTCCGTGGGATTTTATTGATATCGGTGTTTCCAAAAAGTTTTTGCTGAAAGAGTATCACCGTGCATTGAATGCGGAAATCACGCCGAATTGTTTTGAAAAATGCAGTGCCTGCGGTATGGGGAGCTATGAACTGGGGATTTGTGCTGTGAACAGGGGTTGAAACCGCACGGGAATAAGCTTTATATTATATTGGAGAATTGTTATGAAAACCAGAATACGATTTACAAAAACAGGTTCCGCAAAATTTATCGGTCATTTGGATTTGCTACGTTTTTTTCAAAAAGCGGTGCGGAGGGCAAAATTAGACGCGGCATATTCCAAAGGCTACAGTCCGCATCAATTGATGTCTTTTGCTTCGCCGCTCGGCGTCGGTCTGACCAGTGACGGGGAATATATTGATATTGAATTTCATACGCTGCCGGATATGACGAAAGAAGAATTGACAGAATGGATCAATCAGGCTTTGACAAACGAAATCTTTGTAACGGGTATAAAAATTTTGCCGGAGCATACAAAATCCTCTATGGCACTGTTGAGAGCCGCGGATTATATGATTTCCTTTCAGGATGAAAAGACATCCCCGGCGTTACTCTGTCAGAAATTCACGGATTATGTAAACCGCGATGAAATATTGATTTTTAAAAAAACAAAGCGGAGCGAAATGACAATGGATATCAAGGAGCATATCTTATGCCATGCTTATGACTTTGCGGATTTTTCAAAAAAAACCGGCTCAGATTATCCGATCCTGCATAATGAATACCAAGGGTGTCAAAATATTTATTTGCAGCTTACATCGGGGAGTTCGGTCAATATCAGACCGGACACGGTGATTGATGACTTTTTAACATACACGGAAATGGACAGAAAACGATATTCTTATCATATCCATCGTTTAGAAATGTACTTTAATGATAATAAGGAGAATAAGCATGAAACAATTGGTGATTCTGAAATTGAACGATAAACTGATCTCATCCTTTTTAGAAAATGATGAACTGACAGAAGTATTTATTGATCATGTGAACAAACCTTCGGTACTCGGCAATATCTATCTGGGGAAAGTAAAGAACGTGATTCAAAATATTGAGGCGGCATTTGTGGAAATTGGCGCGGGAAAATTGTGCTATCTTCCCCTTACGGAAGGTTTACAGAAAATAGGGGATGAAATTATAGTTCAGGTAATCAAAGACAATGTGAAGTCGAAAAAGGCAACCGTATCGACCAAGCTTACTTTTACAGGACGTTTTGTCGTGCTGGTAAAGGGACAGGGAGGCTTTTCTGTTTCAAGCAAGATTTTGGAGATCGACGAATGGGAACGGCTTCATCTGTTAAAGGACAGAATGAACGTAGAAGGGTATAAGGTAATACTCCGTACAAACAGTACCGAGGTTTCCAATGATGTCATATGGGAGGAGTTTTCCTGCCTGAAGAAGATATGTGAAAAGGTTGAGAAATTCGGACACCAGCGGACCTCGCATTCCCTGCTGTATGAAAATATGTGCCCGTATCTCACATATCTGAGAGATACCAAAGCGGGTTCCCTGAACCGGATTATTACGGATGATAAAGATATCTACGAAGAAATCAAAGCCTACATGGAAACCAATCAGAAAAATGAAGTAAGGAAACTTGAGTTTTATCATGATGAAAGTTACTCTCTGAATCATTTGCTGGGAATCGAAAGCAAGCTTGAAAAGGCGTTAAGCAAAAAGGTTTGGTTAAAGTCGGGCGGCAGTATTGTCATTGAACCGACCGAAGCGCTGACGGTTATTGATGTCAATACGGAAAAATCGGTCAAGGGCAACCGGAAACCGGAAACCACATTTTTCAAAATCAACATGGAAGCGGCAAAGGAGATTGCCAGACAGTTAAGGGTACGGAATCTTTCGGGAATTATCATCGTGGATTTTATTGATATGAAAGAAGAAAAGCACCGTGAAGAATTGTTAATTGAACTCCGGAAAGAATTGAAAGAAGATAAAGTGAAAACACTTCTGATTGATATGACGCCTTTGGGTCTTGTGGAAATAACCAGAATGAAAGAGAAGAAACCGCTGCATGAGCAAATAAGGGTTTTTATATAAGAAGTCATAAAAAATGATTGACAAATTATAAATGAAAGTGTTATAGTATTGGAAGGCGTGCTTGAGAACACGTCTTTCATGCCGCACAACGAGGTTTAAATTCATCTGGCAATGATCTTATGGATGCCGAAGTTGGCGAGTAAATTTAGTAGGAGGTGCTATATGTATGCAATTATAGCAACCGGCGGTAAACAATACAAGGTTAAGGAGGGCGATGTGATCCAAGTGGAAAAGCTTGAATCGGAAGCCGGTGAAACCGTTACCTTTGATCAAGTTCTTATGATTAGTGACGGGGACGTCAAAGTAGGAACCCCTGTTATTGACGGCGCTACGGTATCCGCATCCGTCGTTGCTCAAGGCAAAGCCAAAAAAATCATCGTATACCGCTATAAGAGAAAGACCGGTTATCATAAGAAAAATGGTCACCGTCAGCCATTTACAAAAGTTAAAATCGAAAAAATTAATTCATAATATTAAAATGGTAAGAGGGGTCATGATGGTTCGTATTGATGAGATAAGGAGCAACGAAAATGAGTATGTAGGCTTTCACGTTGAGGGTCATGCCGGACTTGCAAAATCGGGCAAGGATATTATCTGTGCCGCAGTTTCAGCCTTGGCATTCAATTGTATCAATTCCATTGATAAGTTTACAAATGCGGAAACGAATGTGAAATCAAACGAAGAAGACGGGATTCTTGATTTTGTCATCATGGATCGGGAAATTACGAAAGATGTGACGCTATTATTAAAATCATTCTTTTACGGGATTCAGGGAATTCAGAAAGAATACGGAGAAAAATACGTGAAATATACAAATAAATATGGAGGTGATATATTTTGATGAGAATGAATCTTCAATTTTTTGCCCATAAAAAGGGAATGGGTTCTTCCAAAAACGGGAGAGATTCCGAATCAAAGAGATTAGGTGCAAAAAGGGCAGACGGACAGTTTGTTTTAGCAGGGAATATTCTTTACAGACAGCGCGGGACAAGAATTCATCCGGGGAACAATGTGGGACGCGGAAGAGATGATACCTTGTTTGCTTTGGTAGATGGCGTATTAAGATTTGAAAGAAAAGGAAGAGATAAAAAACAAGCTTCCGTATATCCGGTAGAGTCAAAATAATGTTATGATACGAGAGGCTGTAAAAAGCCTCTTTTATTGATTTGCAGAGTTTGTATATCAAATGAAAATCAGAAGGGAAATCTATGTACGCAGACAGCGCTAAAATAATAATCCGCTCCGGAAAAGGCGGCGACGGACACGTCAGCTTCCGGAGAGAAGCATTCGTTCCTGCCGGCGGACCCGACGGCGGCGACGGCGGCAGGGGCGGAGATTTGATTTTTGAAGCAGACAGCGGAGTCAATACGCTGAACGAATTCCGCCATGTCAGAAAATACAAGGCGGAGGACGGCGAACCCGGAGGCAAAAAACGCTGTCACGGAAAAGACGGCAAAGATAAAATAATAAAGGTTCCGGCAGGAACTATCGTGCGCGAAGCCAAGACAGGGCAAGTCATTACGGACATGTCCTATGATAACAAGCGGGAAGTCATTTTGAGAGGCGGCAATGGGGGAAAGGGAAATATGAACTATGCCACACCGACAATGCAAGCCCCCAAATATGCACAGCCGGGGCAGCCGGCACTGGAATTGGAAGTGTTCCTTGAGCTGAAATCAATCGCGGACGTCGGATTGGTCGGATTTCCGAACGTCGGAAAATCCACACTGTTATCCCGTGTCACAAATGCCAAACCTAAAATCGCCAATTATCCGTTTACTACGTTAAATCCCGGATTGGGCGTTGTGGATTTAGGCGGGGGAGCCGGGTTTGTCATAGCGGATATTCCGGGACTGATTGAAGGTGCTTCGGACGGGATTGGTTTAGGTCACGAGTTTTTAAAACATATTGAACGGACCCGTATCATCATTCATATGGTTGACGCCGCTTCGGCGGAGGGAAGGGATCCGGTTTCCGACATCCGTATTATCAATGAAGAATTAAGGAAATACAATCCGGAAATAGCGGAAAGACCTCAGGTCATTGCCGCCAACAAAATTGATATCTTTTATAACGGGGAAGAAGAAACGGTAATCAAAGAATTACGGGAAGAATTTGAAAAGAAAGGAATTTCGGTATTTCCGATCTCCGCCGTAAGCGGAAAGGGGTTAAACGAGCTTCTTTATGAAGTCAAGCGTCTTTTGGATACCAACCCGGCAGATAAGAAAATTTATGAAAAGGAATACGCGGTACCAAAACCGGACTTGACAAACGAACCGTTTGAAGTTACCGAAGAAGACGGTATTTTCATTGTAGAAGGACCGAGGATTGAAAGAATGCTTGGGTATACCAATCTGGAATCCGAAAAGGGTTTTGAATTCTTTCAGCGGTTTTTAAAAGAAAACGGAATCCTGACACAGTTAGAGGAAATGGGAATCGAAGAGGGGGATACCGTAAAAATGTACGGTCTGCAATTCGATTATTACAAATAGAGAGCCGATATATCATGATATGGAATGCCATAGCAGGCAAAACGATGAAAAGAAAGAGTACAGGTGTAAACTATGACGAGTAAGCAAAGGGCATATTTAAAAGGATTGGCAATGAACATAACACCGGTTTTCCAAATTGGGAAAAGTTCATTGACGCCGGAAATAACAGAGGGGATTTCGGAGGCACTGGAAGCCAGGGAATTGATTAAAGTCAGCATTTTGAAAAATTGTGCCGACGACCCGAAAGCATTGGCGGAAAAACTGGGGGAACGTACCCATTCACATGTAGTACAGGTTATCGGTAAAAAAATTATTCTTTACCGTGAATCGAAAACAAAAAAGAAGATTGAATTGGATTGAGGTGAATCACATGAAGCGAATCGGAATTATGGGAGGAACGTTTAATCCCATACACAATGTCCACCTGATTATGGCGCAGACGGCACTGAATCAATTTCAACTGGATCATATCCTTTTTATGCCCGCCAAAAACCCGCCTCACAAAAAACAGGAGGAAATCATACAGGAAGCACATCGTATCCGAATGATACAGCTCGCCATCGACGGAAACGAAAGATTTGAGCTTTCGGATATGGAATGCAGACGGGACGGAAAAACGTATACGAGCGACACCCTTTTACAGCTTAAAAAGGAGAATCCGAATACGTTATTCTATTTTATCATTGGCGGAGATTCCCTGATGCAGTTGGAAGAATGGCATAAACCCCAAATAATCTTTGAAAACTGTCATTTGATTGCCGCCAGACGCGGTCAGATCACCCGAAAAGAATTCCGCAAAAAAATGGAATCCTATGAAGAAAAGTATAAGGCAGAGATTTCGGCTCTGGATATGGAAAACATTCATATTTCATCCGAACGAATCCGCAGTCACATAAAAAAGAAAGAGCCTTTTGCGTATTATTGTCCGGATGCAGTGACAAAATATATCCTATACCACGGACTTTACGGATGCGTGAAAGAGAAAAAAGAAGAGCTTTCGATGCCGGAAATTCATTCGATATTAGAGGGCATCAGCCGTCCGCACCGTTTCTTACACATGATCGGGGTTCAGTATATTTCTTCCGCACTGGCTATGACGCATGGAGTGATCGTAAAACAAGCGGAGCTTGCCGGGATACTGCATGATTGTGCCAAGTATCTGACCATTGATGAGCAGCGAAAGCTGTGCGGCGAATATGCGATCGAACTGACCGGTACGGAAAAGGAAAATCCCTGTTTGATTCACGGGAAACTGGGTGCGGAGATTGCGAAATCAAAGTTTGGTGTCAGTGATGAAGAAGTTCTGTCGGCAATCCGTTATCACATCACAGGACGCCCGAATATGACCAGTCTTGAAAAAATCATTTTTATTGCGGATTATATTGAGCCAGGGCGGAAAGAAAGATACCAGCCCCATCTGCTAGGTTCCATCCGGCACATGGCATTTGTAAATCTTGATACGGCACTCCTTATGTGCCTGGAAAACATCTTGAGTTTTCTGTCAGGCTCTCAAGAAGCGGTGGACTCAAATACAGAAGAAACCTATCAGTTTTATAAAAATCAATCATTCAGCAGGAATCAGGAGGACATATGAATCAATCAATCAAAATGGCTCGTATCGCATACGATGCGTTAGATGAAAAAATGGCGGAAGATATTCGCGTTATCAAGGTAGATGATGTTACAGTCACCACGGATTATCTTGTGATCGCCAACGGAAGCAACCCTTCCCAGATACACACACTGGTAGACAATGTGGAAGAAAAACTGGACAAACAAGGTTATGTTAAAAAGAGAACCGAAGGCTCCAAAAATGCCTCATGGATACTGATGGATTACGGTGACTTGATCGTACACATTTTCTCCAAAGAAGACCGGCTTTTTTATGATTTGGAGAGGCTCTGGCGGGACGGTATCCACGTAATGCGTGATGATATGGAATAATGCCGTCTGCCATTCACAACAATAAATATACTATTTACTACAGTTTCATAAGACTGTAGTTTTTTTTGACGAAATAATGAATGAACAAACAGAAATCAATTCTTATGTCTTGGCATAAGGAATGGGTAACAGGCAACGATTTCATATCACAGATATATCATACACAGATATGGAATAAGAAGTGATTTAACTGTATAATTACAGCTTTGCAAATTGGTGCATTTCACTTAGCGGAGGATCATAAAAGAGGAAATTCATTTGAAGAATTTATTTTGACGGCAGTAAAGCAATAACGCTATTTTTATTCATTTTGAAATTCATTTGAATGGGAATAGAAACCGATCCGAAGGCTGTTGTCAAAAAAGCTCAGCACTGAACGTAACATACTCATCGGACAAGATTATAATTGATATTGTATATTTATGTACAAATAATAATTCCTTAACTATCATAGTAATTTATCCTATCTTCGTCGAAATGTATCCTGTTATTTGAAAAGTTGTAAAAAGAGGCTGATTTTGTTGTGGGTCAGCCTCTTTACTATTGCTAATAAAGACAAAAAATTACTTTATAAACAAAAAGATTTTATATTTAAACAAAAAGAGTTGCTATCGTTAATGTTATATGGTAATATTTTAAAATAGTTTATATGTTTTGAAAACCTATTGAACAGGAAAGGAGGAGATCAAAACAGTTC
>DBDL01000191.1 GCA_002293545.1 Lachnoclostridium sp. UBA933
ACTTATAAAATGATAAACGCGAAAAGATACAATATTATTAGCTTGTATAAAAATAAACTTCATTAAATTTGAAATATAATTACCTCTTAAGATGAATTTATGTTTTTTAGTTTCAAATACTGAAATAATAAATGATAAACTTCAAACAATATAATTTGAAGTTGGTTTATAGTGAGTCTATCAAAAAATCCAACAACATAACAGGAGGGACAAAATGAAAAAAAGAAAAATAGTCAACTTATTACTTGTCGTAGCCATAGTAATGACCTTATGCAATCCTTATCCTCAACTAAATGCGGAAGAATTAAGCATTGCAGTAAGGTATAATATCACATTTGATAACAAGCAAATAATATTGAAAGAAGAAGATGCAAAATTATTAGGGATCTCAACTTTAAAAAAAGGTATGCGCAAAAATTCTTCGAATGTAACAGTTTCTACAACTGAATTGTTTGAAATGTATTTGAATTCCTTGTTTGATAATGAAGAAGATAGAAATGCCTATCTTGAATCTTGGGCTGGTAAGAATATCGTCATTGAATATAATGATGGTGTGATAACTGTTTACGAAGAGAATGATGGAATTGTTGAAATACCTCCAAGAGCATTTCTTACAAGAGCAGGCTTCACATCACAAGCCACATATATAGACCAATGGGTTTTATATGATGGCGCAGCTTCAAGATTCTACTATACTTCAACATTTCTCCAATCGCAGTCAGGAAATACCTATACATTGAAATATGAAAGTCATGACTTTCATAATGGTGCGTTAGGAAACTCGAATAATAAAAGAATTAGTGTGAAAAATGGTAAGAATACACACGTTAATGCCTCAGGATCCCGGCCTTTAACTGCTTCGACAACATACAGTTTTACTGCATATACAGATAATACACCAGATAAAAATTTTAGTATGAAACATACATACCGCTATAAATAAAGATTAAAATATAATAAGGTTATTGTAGAATCTATAGTATCTGTACATAATGCAATATGAATTGACTCACTAAATCATTATGATAAAGGGCTGTTTCAATGATTACAAATCATTTTATACGGCTCTTTTCATTATAAAATACCCCTGAATCAGTAAAAAAGCGGCTGCGTTGATATAGTGTTTTTCTATATTTTGCATATAAATAGATTGATTCTTTTTACTCCATAATGCTATCTGATTCAGCAACAATATTAGAATGTACCATGTTTGTTTCAAGATGTATGAGAGCAGGTGGAATGAAAGAATCATCAAGTTTACCATGATATGATGATGTAACAAAATGGAAAGAAAACTCTGCCACGTGGGAGAATGCGACCTATTAAAGATATTGATTTATATGATTATATATATTCTGTTAATAATGAATATTATGGTCATGAATATATTTGCGGTTATCACTTTAAATAATAGATATAGGGGGAAAAACAATGAATAAAACAATGAAAAAGTATGTGATTATAGCAATATGCTGTTTATTAATTGGTATTTTAGGTTATTCAATAAACAGGGCAACACAGCAAAGCCCTGAAGATAGAGAGGCTGCTAAGTTAGAAAGAATAGAAGAATTAGAGATAAAAGAGAAAGAACTTACTGAGGAAACAGACAGCCTGAAAACCGATGCAAAATACCGGGAAAATAAAGAAGCCCTAACAGAAGTGCTGACAGAAAAGAATGACTTAGAAATGGAAACCGACACTTTTGATTATAAAGGTGCGTTAGAGATTGCGATTAATTCCAGTGAAGCTGCACACGAAACCGGGGATAATCTTCTGAAAGAAAATCCAGAGAAATTTTCAGATAAAAGAAAGAAGGGAATATCTGAAAGCAAAAAACTAGATAAAAAATATCGCGATATACTCAAAAATAGCGATAATTATACGAATGAAGATTATAAAAAGCTTTTAGAGGATTATTATAAAGAAAAAGAGGAACTGAACCAAAAAGGTTACTTCAAGAAATAATCCATTTCCCGCCGCTTTAAGCGGCGGGAAATTTTTTCCTGTTAAAGGCGGCTGGCTGAAAAACACAGCCGCTTTTAACGTATGATACTGTTGATATGTTTTTTAATCGCAAGAAAGCTCTCCTCGCTCATTGCATGTTCCATTTTACATGCGTCGTATAAAGAGGTTTTTTGGTCAACGCCCAGATAGATAAGCCAGTCGGAAATCAATGTATGACGCTCGTACATGGATTCCGCTATTCTTCTCCCGCTTTCTGTCAATGTAATATACCCGTTTTCATCAATCAAAATATATCCGTTTGAACGCAGATTCTTCATAGCAACACTGACACTTGGCTTGCTGAACTCCAGTTCATTTGCCACGTCGACAGACCGAACCGGATTACTGTTATGACTTAACACCAAGATCGTTTCTAAATAATTTTCGGCTGATTCGTGTATCCCCAATGCATCATCTCCTCATAAAATCACGTAATTTTCTGATTGAATTATAGCATTAAAAGAAAAAAGAATCAACAAAAATAAATTTATGCTTGACATCCATTGGAAATTATGATAAGCTGAATTCAAGTTAGGTGTCACTAACTAATTTTTTCATCCTGTGGTTAGTCATGGCTTACCATTGCAATCAACGAAATTTAGGACAATAAGAAAACCAAGGGCGGCATCACTTACCATTACAATAAATAAACTTTATCCAATCAGAAATCCGAATTACCGATCACTGCCTAACTGGCACATTTTTAATAGATTTCATTCATTCAAAGGGGGCGGAAGTTCATGATGCAGACATTAAAAGAAACAAAACCGGGATCAACGGTACGAGTTTCCAAAATCAGAGGAATCGGACCACTCAAAAGGCGTATTATGGAAATGGGTATTACAAAAGGTGTGGAAATATACGTCCGTAAGGTTGCACCTCTTGGTGATCCGATGGAAATTTCGGTACGGGGTTATGAACTCTCTCTGCGAAAAGCAGATGCGGAATTGATTGAAATCGAATGATTGCATATATTGTTTTACCCATCATAAAATATAAACGAAGAATGTTTGTCTTCGTTTCTTTTTAAACTATGTGTTAGGATAAACTAACTTGCGCTCATTATGTATAGGCGAAATTACGTTAATGATAAAAAAGGAGGCGTTTTATGTCGGTCAAAATTGCACTTGCCGGAAATCCCAACAGCGGGAAAACAACATTATTTAATGCATTAACAGGTTCAAACCAGTATGTCGGAAATTGGCCGGGTGTTACGGTGGAAAAGACAGAAGGACAGCTAAGAGGACATAATGATGTTACACTCACCGATTTACCCGGTATTTATTCACTGTCCCCTTATACTATGGAAGAAGTAGTCGCAAGAAATTATTTGATGGATGAAAGACCCGACGCCGTCTTAAACATTGTTGACGGAAGCAATCTGGAACGGAATCTTTTTCTGACGACACAGCTTATTGAACTGGGGATTCCCGTTGTGATTGCAATCAATATGATGGATATCGTTGAAAAAAGCGGAAATAAAATTGATATGGCACAATTATCAAAAAAGCTCGGCTGTCATGTCATAGGAATTTCTGCATTAAAAAATACCGGCATTCGGGAAGCCGCCGAAATGGCGTTGAAAGCCGCCGGCAGTGAACACACGATACCGCATCACAGTTTTTCAGGCAGTGTCGAACATACTCTTGCACATATTGAGGAGTATGTGCTTCATGATTTGGCACAAGAGAGCCAGCGTTTTTTTGCAATCAAATTATTTGAGCGCGACGAAAAGATTATTGAAAAACTGCAAATGAAAAGCGAGCAATTGGAACATATTGAAAAAGATATCAAGGCTTGTGAAGAAGAAATGGACGACGACAGTGAAAGTATTATTACTGCCGAACGCTATACTTATATTGACTCGGTTATTGAAAAATGCCTGACCGTAAAAAACAAGGGGCATTTTAAAATATCGGATAAAATTGACCGGATTGTTACAAATCGCTGGCTGGCTTTACCGATATTTGCACTTGTCATGTTTATTGTTTACTATATATCCATATCAAGCATCGGTAAAATGGTGACCGACTGGGCAAACGACGGTTTATTCGGGGAGGGCTGGAAGATAGCAGGGGCTTGGATTCCGGGAATTCCGGTATTGGTTGAGGACGGACTAAATGCCGTTCATTGTGCCGGCTGGCTGCAAAATTTGATTTTGGACGGCATTGTTGCCGGCGTCGGTTCCGTACTGGGTTTCGTTCCTCAAATGCTTATTTTATTCTTTTTTCTCGCTTTTTTGGAAGCCTGCGGATACATGTCACGAATCGCATTTATTATGGATCGGATTTTCCGCCGCTTTGGCTTGTCGGGCAAATCATTTATTCCGATTCTAATCGGAACCGGCTGCGGCGTCCCCGGAATCATGGCGTCGCGAACGATTGAAAATGAACGCGATCGAAAAATGACAGTCATCACAACGACATTTATCCCCTGTTCCGCCAAACTGCCGATTATTGCCCTGATTGCAGGTGCAATATTTGACGGCGCGGCATGGGTCGCTGCAAGTGCTTATTTTATCGGCATAGCGGCTATTATCTATTCGGGCGTTATTTTGAAAAAAACCAAGCTTTTTACCGGAGATGCCGCACCGTTTGTTATGGAACTGCCCGCCTATCATTGGCCGACTGCCGGCGGTATCTTCCGCAGTATGTGGGAACGCGGCTGGTCCTTTATCAAAAAAGCCGGCACCATCATTTTACTTGCTTCGATGGTACTATGGTTCCTTTCACACTTTGGACTGCATGACGGCGGTATCGGCATGGTAAATATGTCCGACAGTTTCCTTGCGGGAATCGGAGGTTTCATTTCTCCTGTTTTTTCACCTTTGGGATGGGGTACGTGGGAAGCCGCCGTGGCAACCATGACCGGTCTGATTGCAAAAGAGAATATTGTCGGTACTTTTGGTATCCTGTTTGGCTTTGCGGGGGCTTCCGAGGACGGTCACGAAGTCTGGTCATCCCTTGCCGCAAACTTTACTTCATTAAGTGCCTATTCTTTCCTGCTGTTTAATCTGCTGTGCGCTCCCTGTTTCGCCGCCATGGGCGCAATAAAAAGGGAAATGAACAGCGCCAAATGGTTTTTTACCGCCGTCGGTTATCAATGTACTTTTGCTTATATCACAGGGGTATTGGTTTACCAGTTCGGGCTGTTTTTTACCACCGGCAGATTCGGGGCAGGTACTGCCGCCGCATTTATCCTGTTCGCGGGTGTTTTGTATCTTTTGTTCCGACCGACACGAAAACACGGGGATTCCATTGCCGGACAAGGAGGGATACCATGATTCGTTTCTTGACCGTTCATTTTGGTACGATTATCATCAGTCTTTTATTGATGACTGCTGTCATATCCATTTTGATAAACATTACGAAAGAAAAAAGAAAAGGAAAATGTATCGGCTGCGATTGTGATTGTAAAAAATGCCCAAGTTCATATCGTTGACTTTTTCCTGTTTTTCACTTATAATAGACTATATTACGAAACACTGTACTAGTGTGAAACATAATCCGTTTCACACGGCGAATTTGTNNTGTGCAGGAATGGAGAATATTATGTCAAAACATAGAAATAAAATAATTCTAACCGCCATATTCATATGTCTGGCACTGATATCAGTCATCCTGTATTTTACTCTAAGCAACGATGCAAAAGAAATAAAAAAGGATGCCGTACCAACTCCCGCTCTTTCCGTATCACAAAGCAGCGGGGAAACTTCGGCATTAAACTCTGCGGTTCCAACCGACGACAGTCAGACCGCCG
>DBDL01000045.1 GCA_002293545.1 Lachnoclostridium sp. UBA933
CAAAAATAAAACACATCCAACAGAAAAGCAAAATGTGCCACTTGACACGATTTAACAACAATGTTACTATTGAATAGTATAAAGTAGAGGTGCATATTTTATCAGTACACTGTTTAATGCATTCAGGTGCAGACGAAAACAGCGGAAAGGAAAATATGCCGAAGGATATATGAACCTGAACCCCTATATCCTGGACATTTGGAGAATATCCATATGGCTGTCATCAAGACTGATGGAGTGCTACTGAAGATGGTTATTTTTGTCGGTGCATTTCTTCTTGTACCGGCTTTCTTTCATCTATGGGAAAGTCCAATGAACTTCCGTTCATTGTCTTGCCAACCTTGACGGCTCATAATACCTTTACGCAAATTATTTTATGCATTGCACAGGCAATGAAGAAAGGGAGGTATAAAATGTCAGTATTTACAGGAGCAGGAACAGCACTGGTTACACCGATGACAAAAAAAGGAGATGTCGATTTTACAAAGATGCGGGATCTGATTGAATTCCAGATTGAAAATGGCGCGGATGCCATTATTGTCTGCGGTTCAACCGGAGAAGCATCAACACTTTCGATTGAAGAGCATATAAGCTGTGTCAGATACTGTTGTGAGTTTGTAAATAAGCGGATTCCGGTCATTGCAGGAACCGGCTCAAACAGTACCGAAACCGCAATGTATTTGTCAAAAGAGGCGGAGAAAGTCGGAGCGGATGCACTCTTAGTCGTTACACCGTATTATAATAAATGTACGGAAAATGGATTGAAAAAACATTTTCGGATGATAGCGGCCGCTGTAAAAGTACCGATTCTTATCTATCATATACCGGTCAGGACCGGCGTGTGGATTCGTACGGACACCTTGATTGAGCTTTGTACGACGGTAAGCAATATTGTAGGGGTGAAAGATGCCACCGGGGATTTTTCATACCTTATGGAACTGATGGCAAAGGCGGACGGAAAAGTGGATGTATATTCCGGAAATGACGATCAGATCCTGCCGCTCATGGCATTGGGCGGAAAAGGTGTGATTTCCGTCATTTCAAATATTTTACCGAGAGAAACACATGATATCGTGGCAAAATACATGGAGGGCGATACGGAGGGAAGCAGGGCACTGCAATTAAAATATTGGGAGCTGATTCATAATTTATTTACCGAAGTCAATCCTATTCCGATTAAGAAAGCGATGAACCTGCTCGGTATGGAAGCCGGTCCCTTGCGTATGCCGCTGACAGAAATGGGAACAGAAAATGCGGAAAGATTGATTGAGGCGATGAAAGCAGTGGGATTACAGATGAAATAGATTGTATGGAGGCAAAGGATGACACGAATTATAATAAACGGCTGTAATGGTATGATGGGTAAGACCATTGCCGCAATAGCAAAAGAAGACGCTGACACAACGGTAGCGGCAGGAATTGATATCGCAAGTGATGACAGAAACGAATATCCGGTATTTTCTGAAATAAGCAAGTGTAATGCGGAAGCAGACGTACTGATTGATTTTTCTATTGCCGGGGCCTTAGATGGTTTGCTCCGTTATGCAGAAGAAAAAAAGATGCCGCTGGTACTTTGTACAACCGGGTATTCGGAAGTACAAATCGAAAAAATCCAAAAAGCAAGCGAGTATTTGACTATTTTCCGTTCTCCCAATATGTCTTTGGGAATCAATATACTGATGAAGCTGGTGAAAGAAGCAGCGAGTATATTAGCGGCGGAGGGATTTGACGTGGAAGTGGTTGAAAGGCATCACCGCCTGAAAATAGATGCCCCGTCGGGGACGGCATTGGCGCTTGCCGATTCTGTAAACGAGGCGATGGGTCACCAATACGAATATATTATGGATCGCTCCGGAAGACGGGAAAAAAGAGGAAAAAAAGAGATCGGCATTTCTGCCGTCCGCGGCGGGACGATTGTAGGGGAACATGATGTTTTATTTGCCGGCATTGATGAAGTCATTACACTTTCTCATGCGGCATATTCTAAAAGCGTGTTTGCCAAAGGTGCGGTCGCAGCCGCAAAATACCTGGCGGGAAAACCGACAGGGTATTATACAATGACGGATGTTGTACACCAATCATAAGAAAAACGACAATACGTCACGGGAGGCGTCTATTGAAACCAATCAGAATCCGGGAAATCGTTGAAGTGACAAAAGGCACATTGCTTCATGGTGATGATTCCGTTATGGTGTCGTCTGTTATCTATGATTCCAGACAGCGGGCACAGGGGACGTTTTTTGTTCCGCTGGTCGGAGAAAAAACCGACGGACACCGGTTTATAGAACAAGTGCTTGAACAGGGGGCAGTCGGAACCTTTACTTCCCAAAAAAATTGTTCGGTTCAGGGTGAGAAAGTATATATTTATGTAGAGGATACATTGATTGCTTTACAAAAGCTGGCATCGTTTTATCGCAGTATGTTTGCCGTACCCGTTGTGGGAGTAACCGGGAGCGTTGGAAAGACAACGACAAAGGAGATGATTGCCTCCGTTTTAGATAAAGAATATAATGTGCTGCGAACCTATAAAAATTGGAACAGTCAAATAGGCTTGGCAATGATGATGTTTGAAATGGATGATGAAACGGATATTGCCGTTATCGAAATGGGTATCAGCAATCCCGGCGAAATGGAACGCCTGACCGAAATGGCAAAACCCGAAACGGCAGTATTGACAAACATCGGAGTATCACATATGGAAGGGTTGGGAAGCAGGGAAAATATCTGCAAAGAAAAAGGAAAGATCATACGGGAGTTTGAAAACGAAGGAATACTTTATGTTTGCGGGAATGAGGATTATATTTGTCTGACACAGGAAAATATCAATCCCGCTGTTTCCAAGGGAAAAGTCCGGATGGTTTATTACGGGACCCATCCGGGCTGTGATGTTTATGCGGAACAGATTGATAGTAATGAAAAGGACGAAACGCAGTTTGTATTTCATGCCGGTGGGGATACCGAAACATTTCTGTTACGGGTTTCCGGAATCCATAACGTAAACAATGCCATAGCGGCAATATGCGTCGGACGGCAGTTCGGGGTTCCGTTTGAAAAAATCAAAGAAGCNNATATGAATACAAGCCGCCGGACATGAGGGGGAATATCAGAAAAGCAAACGGTATTACGGTGATTGACGATACTTATAACGCAAGTACGGATTCGATGATAAGCGGATTGAATGTATTATATGACAAGAAAAATGCGGGACGCCGGATCGCCGTATTAGCCGATATATTGGAATTGGGGAATATTACAAGGGAGCAGCATGAACGAATCGGTCATGAGATTCTGAAAAATGAGAAAGCCGGAAAGGCGTTGGATGAACTGATTACCGTCGGCGAAGCCGCAAAATATATTGCAGGTACCGTAAGGAGCGGATACAGTCAGATAAAAGTAGAGTCCTTTGATGACAATAAAAAGGCGGCGGAATATTTGAAAGACAATAAACAGAATCTGGATGTATACTTTATAAAAGGGTCACGGGGAATGCACATGGAGGAAATATGTTCGCAGATATTATCGTAGACATCTCGGTCAAGTCGCTGGATCAATCATTTCAATACCGTATACCGGAGGAATGGGAGGAAAAAGCACAAATCGGCGTGGGTGTCCTGATCCCGTTCGGCAGGGGAAACCGGGTGATTCAGGGTTTTATTATCGGGATATCCGATTGTGCCAAAATTCCGGTTGCCAAAATCAAACCGATTCATTCTGTGGAAACCGGAAACGTAGTAATCGAAGCACAGCTTTTACAGTTGGCGGCATGGATTCATAAACGGTACGGCGGGGCAATGAACGAATCACTCAAGACAGTATTGCCGGTGAAAAGACAGGTAAAGAAAAAAGCCCCGCGCAAACCGGAGAATCCGGAAGAATGGGAAGAAATGGAAGTTCGGTCGCTGAATGAAACCCAGCAGAAGATATGTCATTCTTTTATAAAAGATTATATGGCAGGGATTCGTTCCGTCTATTTGCTCCACGGTGTGACGGGGAGCGGAAAGACGGAAGTATACATGCAGATGGCGGAGCAGGTACTCCGGACAGGCAGACAAGCAATCGTACTTGTACCCGAAATTGCACTGACGCATCAGACCGTGATGAGATTCCGGAGGAAGTTTGGCGGCAGGGTATCTGTCCTGCATTCACGGATGTCGTCGGGGGAGAGGTATGAACAATATAAAAAAGCATTGAATGGCGGGATTGACATTATTATCGGACCCCGTTCCGTTTTGTTTTTGCCGCTGCCGGACTTAGGGATTATTGTTATTGACGAAGAACATGAGGCAAGCTATAAAAACGAAAGCACACCCAAATACCACGCCAGAGAAGTCGCCGTACAGAGGGCGAAAATGAATAACGCAAGCGTAGTGCTGGTTTCCGCAACACCGTCATTGGAAACGTACACAAAAGCAAAGACAGGGAAATATCGTTATTTTGAAATGAAAGAACGTGTCGGGGCGGCACTCCTGCCGCGGATTCATATTGTGGATTTGCGCAGGGAATTCGCGATGAAAAATCATTCGATTTTTTCTAAAGTACTGCAAAGCTTGATTTTGCAGAAGCTGGAATGCGGCGAACAGATCATGCTGTTTCTGAATCGGCGCGGGTTTTCAGGATTTGTATCCTGCCGTAAATGCGGTGAGGTCTTGACATGTATACACTGCGATGTATCCTATAAAGCACATAAAGGGAAACGGGGAGAAGCAGATTTGCTTATTTGTCATTATTGCGGGCATTCGGTTCGTATGCCGAATCGTTGTCCGAAATGCGGGTCGGAGCATATTGCCGGATTCGGTATGGGAACGGAACAACTGGAGCAAATAACGAAAAAGATGTTTCCGGCGGCAAGAATTCTTCGGATGGATGCCGATACGACTTCTGCAAAAGGGGCGCACGGGGAGGTACTGGGGAAATTCCGGAGAAAAGAAGCGGATATTTTAATCGGTACACAAATGATTGTGAAAGGGCATGATTTTCCGTCTGTTACACTGGTCGGTGTGATTGCGGCGGACCTGAGTATGTACACAGGGGATTATCAAAGCAGCGAACGGACATTCCAGCTTCTTATGCAGGCAAGCGGCAGAGCCGGCAGAGGACGGCTGGCGGGAGAGGTCGTAATACAGACCTATCAGCCGGAGCATCATTGTATCAACGCGGTAAGGGAACAGGATTATGAAGCTTTTTATGCCAAAGAGATGACATACCGCAAAGCGCTTCGTTACCCTCCGGCGGGTTGTATGATGGTGATTCTGTTTATGTCAAAGCAGGAGGAGGAAAGTAAACGGATTGCCGAAGAAACAGCAGAGGAAGCCAAATCCTGTCCGGTACCGGATGTGACGGTAATCGGACCGGCAAAAGCCAACGTATCCAAGATAAACGATTGGTACCGCTATACGCTTTATATTAAGTGCGGTGAAGAAGAAGGGTTATTGACCATGAAAGATAAACTGGAAAAGGTAATCGAAGACAGATTGTATAAAAAAACATGCGGGATTCAATTTGATATGAATCCGATCAGCAGTTATTAGGAAAACAAATAGAAAGAATACTTGACAAGTGACTTGTCACATTAGAAGGAGAAAATATGGCTTTACGAAATATTCGTCTGATTGGCGATGAAATCTTATATAAGAAAACGAAACCGGTCGTAGAAATGACAGATAAGCTGAAACAGTTGATTGAAGATATGTTTGAAACGATGTATCACGGAGATGGGGTCGGTTTGGCGGCTTCTCAGGTCGGTATTTTAAAACAGGTTGTGGTAATTGATGTGTCCGAAGAAGCAAACCAGCCGATTATCTTGATCAATCCCGAAATCATCCATACGGAGGGAGAGCAGGACGGCACGGAAGCATGCATGAGTGTTCCGGGGAAAATCGGTTATGTAAAACGGCCGAACCTTGTCAGAGTCAAAGCATTGGACGAAAATATGGAACCGATTGAGGTCGAAGGGGAAGAACTGCTTGCCAGGGCACTGATACATGAAATCGAACATTTGGCGGGAGAACTGTATGTGGATAAGGTAGAGGGTAAGCTGTACGATACCACCGAGTTAAAGGATGAATAAAATAAGTGTGCCGAAACAGAATCAGCTCAATCATACCTTGGAATGTATAGGAGAATGGAGAGTAAATGAAAGTAGTATTTATGGGAACGCCCGATTTTGCCGTACCGGTGTTGGAACGGTTAATCGCAGACAACAGGTATAAAGTGGAAGCGGTTGTAACTCAGCCGGACAAGCCGCAGGGACGGAGCGGGAAATTATCCTGTTCTCCGGTAAAAGAAACGGCGGTTCGGAATCAGGTTCCGGTTTTTCAGCCGGTCAAACTCCGGGCACCGGAATCAATACGGATGTTAAAGGAGTATACCTTTGATGTGATTGTTGTTGCCGCCTTTGGTCAAATTTTACCGAAGGAGGTATTGGACATGCCGGAGTTTGGGTGTATCAATGTGCACGGTTCGCTGCTTCCGAGATGGCGGGGAGCGGCGCCGGTTCAGCAGGCACTGCTTGCAGGCGACAGTGAAACCGGAATCACGACCATGCTTATGGATGAGGGAATTGATACCGGCGATATGCTGTTAAAGAAAAAAATAGAGATCGGCAGGAAAGAAACAGGCGGGGAATTATTTGACCGGATGTCCTCTCTTGGTGCGGAGCTTTTAATTGAAACCCTGGAAAGAATCAAAGCAGGAACGCTTAAACCGGAACCGCAGGATGATGAAAAGAGTACCTATGCCGGGATGCTTACGAAAGAACAAGGCAGATTGGATTTTTCAAAATCCGCCGGGGAACTGGAACGCAAGGTCCGCGGCCGGAATCCCTGGCCGAGTGCGTATACCTCATATAAAGGGAAAACACTTAAAATTTGGGAAGCCGATACGGAAGAAGAAAGAACGTGCGGCGAGGAACAAAAAAGAGCGGGAGAAATCCCTGACACCGGCGAGATTGTATGGGTTACAAAGGATGCCTTTGCCATAAAAACAGGCACGGGCAACCTAATTGTCCGTGAGCTTCAGTGGGAGGGCAAAAAGAGGATGAAAACAGCGGATTTCCTGCGGGGCACGACATTGGAAAAAGGATGTAAATGCATGTGAAAACAGCCAGAGAACAGGTACTTCATATCGTAATGGAAGTATTGGAGAATAAAAAGCACAGCGATACCATTTACCATCAGGTATTTCATACGGGCAGCTACAGCACAGAAGAACGCCGGTTTATCAAGAAGCTTTCCTATGGCGTGATTGAACGTTTCCAGGAATTGGATTTTATTATAAGCTGTTATTCCAAAGTAAAAATACCCAAAATGAAGCCGATTATTCGGAACATTCTCCGTATCGGTGTTTATGAATGCAAATATATGAGCCGGATTCCGAATTCCGCCGCATGTAACGAAGCGGTCAAGCTTGCCGGAATCAGAGGTTTGAGCGGACTAAAAGGATTTGTAAACGGCGTATTAAGAAGTATTTCCAGGGATGGATTTTCTAAAGTTCCGGAGTATACATTATCCGAGAAGTATTCTATGCCGGAATTTATTCTTTCTTTGCTTACCGGGCAAAATCCCGGAAAGCCGGAGGTAACAGAGGCAGTCCTGCAATCTTTTTTTGAAGAAAAACCAGTTACCCTCCGGGTCAACCAAAATAAAGTGCCGGCGGCAGATTGCCTGCGTGCTATTACAGAAGCCGGGTACAAAGCGGAACCGGGCAGATATCACAAAGAAGCAATTTGCATCATGGGAAGCGGTGATATCCATTTACTTCCGGGGTTTGCCGAAGGTCATTTTATCATACAGGACGAAAGCGCGATGCTTCCCGTAAAGTGTGCGGATATCAAAAAGGGACAGAAGATTCTGGATATCTGTGCCGCACCGGGCGGAAAAACGCTTCAGGCAGCAGAGTATACGGGAGATACAGGAATTGTTTACGCAAGAGATCTGACTGACTACAAATGCAGAAAGATAGAGGAAAATGCAAAACGGCTCGGATTTTCCAATATTGATATTAAGTGCCGAAATGCCGCCGGAGAGGCAGAAAATGAATTGACGGGCAAAATGGATACCGTCATAGCGGATGTGCCGTGTTCCGGACTCGGAGTTATCGGAAAAAAGCCGGAGATAAAATATCGTATCACCGAAACCTCCGTCAAAGAGCTTGTAACACTTCAGCGCAGCATACTGGATAATGCCGTTGCTTATGTAAAGCCGGGAGGTATATTGATTTACAGCACCTGCACGCTGAACAGGCAAGAGAATGAGGAAAATGTTGCTTATCTGATGCAAAACCATTCCTTTCAGCCGGAAAGCCTGCAGACGTATCTTCCGGACGAGTGGAAAGAATTTGAAAAAGAACCGGGTATGGTTACGATCCTGCCGGGGATATCTAAGAGCGACGGCTTTTTTGCAGCAAGGCTGAGAAAAGCGGGCGGCTGAGGGGCGCGCCCGCGTAAGTTCCGCGAGGCGGGGATGTTTAAGAGAAAGGCTGGGGGATGGAATGAAAGCAGATTTACGGGATTTTGATGCCGGGGAAATGAATCAGGCTATGGAGGAAATGGGGGAGAAACCGTTTCGTGCCAGGCAGTTGTATGAATGGGTACATAAAAAGGCGGTTTGCCGGTTCGAGCAGATGACCAATTTGTCTGAAAATTTGAGGGAGCGATGTGAGGAACGGTTTTTTCTCGGCGGGATTGAAATGATAGGGAAACAGGTTTCGGCAGCAGATGGAGCGGTAAAGTATTTATTTGCGCTTTATGACCGGAATGTGATTGAGAGCGTTAGAATGCAGTATAAACATGGCTTTAGTGTGTGCGTGTCGTCACAGGTCGGATGCAGGATGGGTTGTGGTTTTTGTGCGTCGGCAAAGGAGGGGTTGGTAAGAAATCTTTCTGCGGGAGAAATGCTGTCACAGGTATATGAGATTGGGGCGGAGGGAGAGCATATTTCCCATGTCGTTATTATGGGGATGGGAGAGCCTCTTGATAATTATGATAATGTTGTTAAATTTATCCGTTTGTTATCGGATGAAGACGGACGGAATATCAGCGGACGGAATATTACATTGTCAACGTGCGGGCTGCCCGATGAAATCCTGCGCTTGTCAAAAGAAGGCTTGCCGGTCACATTGGCAGTGTCCCTTCATGCGCCGGATGATGAAATACGGAAACAGATGATGCCGGTCGCAAGGAGGTATTCGATGGAAGAGGTATTGAAAGCCTGTGATGAGTATTTCCGGTGTACCGGAAGAAGGGTGACTTTTGAATACAGTATGATTGATGGGGTAAATGATAAAAAGGAACATGCCCTGCTGCTTGCGGAACGATTGAAAGGAAAAAACTGCCACGTAAATTGTATTCGTCTGAACGGGATCGGAGGGGCAAAAAACGTTGGTTCTTCATGGGTAAATATTGAGAATTTCAAAAAAATACTTGAAATAAATCGAATAAATGTTACTATTAGAAGAGGGATAGGTAGTGATATTGATGCTGCCTGTGGTCAATTAAGAAAGAAATACTTAAACGGGGAAGGAAAAAATCAGTGCAGACATTTTGTATGACAGACAGGGGACGAAAACGGGATTCCAATCAGGATTATCTGCTTTGTGACACAGGAACCATCGGCAGATTTCCTAATTCGTTTATGCTTGCAGATGGTATGGGAGGTCATAACGCAGGCGAAATCGCTTCTAAAACAGGAGTTGAACAGGTCCGTAAGCAAATCGAAGCAAGTGAAAAAATTACGCCGGTCAGTATTTGGGAAGAAGCGCTGCAAAGCGCAAACGATTATGTATACCGTATGGCGCAGGATAATACGGAATATGAAGGAATGGGAACAACGTTTGTAGGCGTTACTATATTTTCAAATATTGCATATATTGCTAATATCGGGGATTCCCGATTGTATTATTTGCATGAGAGCCTGAAACAGATTACGGAAGACCATTCTCTGGTAGAAGAGATGCTCCGTTCCGGAGAAATCAGAAATGAAGAAATCAAAACACATCCGAATAAAAACATCATCACACGTGCGTTGGGTTCCAAAAAAACAGTGAAACCGGATTTTTTTGAACTGGATGTTAAATCAGGGGATGTGATATTATTGTGTTCCGACGGATTGAGTAATATGCTGGAGGACGATCAGATAGAGAAAATCATCATGGAAAACATCGGGGATATGAGAGCGGCGACAGAAAAGCTTGTAGAAGCTGCCAATAAAGCGGGTGGTATTGATAATATCAGCGTCATACTGATTTTAGTATAAGGAGAGATAGAATGGTAGGATTAGGAATAGTTATCAGTGACCGGTATGAGATAGTTGAAAAAATTGGAACCGGTGGAATGGCAGATGTTTTCCGTGCCAAAGATCGTCGTCTGAATCGATTTGTCGCAATCAAATTTTTAAAACAAGAATACAGCCAGGATGCAAAATTTGTAACAAAATTCAGAGGCGAAGCACAATCGGTAGCCGGGCTTTCCCATCCCAACATCGTAGGCATCTATGATGTTGGAGAAGATGGCGATTTGTATTATATAGTCATGGAATACATTGAGGGTATCACTCTCAAAAAATATATCGAAAATAAAGGTAAGTTATCGGTAAAAGAAACGGTCAGCATTGCCCTGCAGATTGCAAACGGTCTGAATGCCGCACACAATCACAGCATTGTTCACCGTGATATCAAACCTCAAAATATATTGATTGCAAAAGACGGAACGGCAAAGGTAACGGATTTTGGGATTGCAAAAGCCGCAAGCTCCAATACGATCACCTCCAATGCCATGGGTTCGGTACATTATATTTCTCCCGAACAGGCAAGGGGCGGCTTTAGTGATGAAAAAAGTGACATTTATTCATTGGGTGTTACCATGTATGAAATGCTGACGGGAACACTTCCGTTTACCGGGGACAGTACGGTGGCAGTAGCACTTTCCCATGTTCAGGATGAGGCGCTTCCGGTTGCGGAAGTCGACACGGCGATTCCGGACGGGTTGAGTAAGATTGTGGAAAAATGTATGCAAAAGCGGCAGGAACAGAGGTACTTATCCGCGGCGGCATTGATTGCCGATTTGAAAATGTTTCTGACCAATCCTTCCGGTTCCTACGGAAATATTGAATCGCTTGTTTCCGAGGATTCCAAAACCAAAGTAATTCCCGTGGATGAGATTAAGGAACTGCGCAATTCCATGATTTCCGAGGCGGCGGACTTAGAAAAAGCAGAGACAGACAAAGAGGAGGAAGGGGATGTCGATCCCAAATTAGAAAAAGCACTTGTCATCGGAAGTATTGTTGTGGCAATTATTATCGGTCTTGTTATTATCTTTATGCTGGCGAAGTTTCTCGGATTATTTGGTTCCGGAGGGAATCAAGAAGCAGAGCCGACACCGGNNTAGGCGGCAGTGACGGCGACACCGGGTGCAACATCAAATACCGTATCGGATCAGCTTACTGTTCCGGAAGTAAAAGAACTGGATCCGACGGCGGCACGGAGCAAGTTGGAAGACGCCGGACTCACTGTGGACGAAACCGATGAAAAGCAGGAGAGTGATGAGGTTCCGAAAGGAATGGTCATTGGAACAGTACCGGCAGAGGGCGAACAGGTAGATAAGGAAACCTCCGTCCGTATTATCGTAAGCAGCGGAAAAGGCAAGGTGAAAGTACCGAATGTATTTAATATGAGCTTGGAAGATGCGGAAACGGAGCTGACTAAAAAAGGATTGAAAGTGAAACGTGCGGACAGCCGGGTAAACAGTTCGGCAGAAAAGGATATGGTCGCCTATACCAGTCCGGGCAGCGATGAAAGAGTAAACCGCGGTACGACGGTTACCATTTATATAAGCCAAGGCTCCGAGGATGAAAAGGTTGCGGTGCCGGATTTGATTGGTTTATCTAAGTTTGGGGCACAGCAGAGATTGGCAGAGGTTGATTTGGTTCTCGGAACCGTCAGCGAAGCTTCTTCCGATACCGTACAAAAAGGCGGAGTATGCAAGCAAAGTCCCAAAAATGGCAAGAAAGTAACGAAGGGAACGGCGATCAATATAACGATTAGTACGGGACCCAAAGCGACCTACAGCTATATCGGAAAAGTAACAATCCGGAGTCCGTTTACGAACGGGGAAGAAAACGGGAAAGTCAGTATTGTACTTTTGCAGGACGGACGTAAGAAAACAATTTTCAGCGGGACGCTGAAAGAAACCGACTTCCCCTACACAAGAGATGATATCAGCGGTTTCAGCGGTTCGGAAGGAAGTATTGAAGTATATGTAAACGGGAGCTTGGTTTCGACGCAAATTATATCATTTCGTAAGGTAGCCGAATAATGCAGGGAAAGATTATAAAAGGAATCGGCGGATTTTATTATGTATATTACAAGGAACGGATTTATGAGTGCAAAGCGAAAGGTCTGTTTCGGAAAGATAAAATAAAGCCGCTGGTCGGTGACAATGCGGAATTTGAAATTTTAGACGGAGAAAAAGCCACAGGGAATGTGACGGGGATTTGTCCGAGAAAAAGCCTTTTGGTCCGGCCGGCTGTCGCCAATGTGGATCAGGCGTTGGTTATATTTGCGGCGGCGGTTCCCGCACCGAATCTAAATTTGCTGGACCGGTTTTTATTAATGATGGGAAGCCGGCAGATTGAAACCGTCATATGCTTCAATAAATTGGATATGGTTACGGATGATAAAATCAGCGAGCTTCTTGAAATATATCGTCAATGTGATAATAAAGCATTTGCCATCAGCAGCAGGGAAGATGTCGGCATGGAAAAGGTATTTCAGGTTCTGGAGGGAAAAACAACGGTGCTCGCAGGACCTTCCGGCGTCGGAAAATCATCTGTCGTGAATCATCTGTATCCGATGGCAAAGATGGAAACCGGTGCCGTCAGCGAGAAAATCGGCCGCGGAAAACATACGACGAGGCATTCGGAATTATTTACGATCGGAAAAGACACTTTTATTATGGACACGCCCGGATTCAGCACGTTGGAGATACCGGATATTGAAAAAGAAAACCTGAAACAGTATTTTACCGAATTTCATACATATGAAGAAAAATGCAAATTTACCGGGTGTATGCATATACATGAGCCGGATTGTGAAGTAAAAAGGCAAGTGGAGTTAGGAAATATCAATAATATAAGATATCAAAACTATCTGCAAATGTATGAGGAGCTGAAAGAGAGGAAGAAATATTAAATGAAGAATATACTATCACCTTCTATACTGGCGGCAGATATGGGCAGGCTCGGAGATGAAATCCGGGCGGTAAATCATGCCGGTGCGGAATATATCCATATTGATATTATGGATGGGACATTCGTACCCAATATATCATTTGGAATACCGATTGTTCAAGGACTAAGAGCATATACGGATTCATTTTTTGACGTACATTTGATGGTCAAAGAACCGTATCATTTGATTAAAGGGTTTGCGGATGCCGGTTCGGACGGTATTACCGTTCATTTAGAGGCGTGCGGCGATGTAAATAAAACATTGGAGCTGATTCACCAATGCGGGAAAAAGGCGGGATTATCCATATGTCCGGACACGCCGGTTGAGGAATTAATCCCCTTTCTGCCGAATGTGTATATGATACTTATTATGACAGTTTATCCGGGACTTGGCGGGCAGGAACTGATACAATCCACAATCCCCAAAATACATCGTCTGAGGGAGATGATAGATGACCGAAAGCTTTCGGTTGATATCGAAGTGGACGGCGGCGTTGATTTTGACAATATACATAGATTGCAGGAAGCGGGAGCGAATGTATTTGTATCCGGAACAAAAATATTCAGAGGGAATGTAAAAGAAAACGTGGAAGCCTTTCAAAAAGCCTTTCAGGGTTATCATAAATAATACTTTGATTTTGCGGCTTTCGCAAATCATCGCATAAGAAATCAGACAGGAGAGCAAAAAACAGATATGAAATTAGGAATCGTAGGGCTGCCGAATGTAGGAAAAAGCACATTATTCAATTCACTGACAAAAGCAGGTGCGGAATCGGCAAATTATCCGTTTTGTACGATTGACCCCAATGTGGGGATTGTAACCGTTCCGGATGAACGGGTGGATGTTCTGGCAAGAATGCACCATTCCGCAAAGGTAATTCCGGCGGTGATAGAGTTTGTGGATATTGCGGGGCTGGTAAAAGGAGCCTCAAAGGGGGAAGGACTGGGCAACCAATTCTTATCCCATATACGGGAGGTTGACGCAATCGTACATGTTGTGCGTTGTTTTGAAGATGAAAATGTAGTGCATGTTGACGGGAAGATTGATCCGATTCGTGATATTGAAACGATTCATTACGAATTGATATTTTCGGATATAGAGATTCTTGAACGAAGAATAGCCAAAGTGCAAAAAGGTGCCAAAAATGATAAGAAGCTGGAAAAGGAAGTTGCTTTCCTAAAAGAATTAAAAGCTTTTTTAGAAGACGGAAATTTAGCGAAGAATTTTGAGCTGGCGGACGAAGAAACGGAAGAATTATTTGCGGAGTACCAATTACTTACGGCAAAATCGGTTATCTATGCCTGTAATACAACAGAATCGGACTTACAAAACGATGGCAGGGATAACGCAGGGATAGAAAAAGTACGTGAGTTTGCGAAACAGGAGAACTCACAGGTATTTGTCATATGTGCCCAGATTGAGCAGGAAATATCTGAACTGGAAGACGATGAAAGAAAAATGTTTCTGGACGATTTGGGGCTTGAGGAATCCGGTTTGGAAAAGCTTGTTCGTGCCAGCTATGAGTTGCTCGGACTGATCAGTTATTTGACAACCGGCGAAGATGAAACAAGAGCATGGACGATTACAGCCGGAACCAAAGCACCTGGGGCGGCAGGTAAAATTCATACGGATTTTGAACGCGGTTTTATCCGTGCGGAGGTGGTAAGCTATAAGCATTTAGCCGAGTACGGCTCGAATGCGGCGGCAAAGGAAAAAGGTCTTGTTCGCTCCGAAGGGAAAGAATACGTTGTGCAGGACGGAGATGTTATCGTATTTCGGTTTAATGTGTAAAAAGCGGGCGGCAGCCGGAAACAAAGTTTCTGCGAGTTGTATATAGCAAATAAAAGAGTTGATGATTGGAACGGAGAACACTATGGAGGATATTTGGTTTCCCAATCTGGGAGTTGACGGAATCGGTATTCCGCACTTGGAAACAGGGATAACAATATTTGGATTCCAGATTGCTTTTTATGGGATGACAATGGCAGTCGGGATGCTGGCAGGATTGTTGATTGCAAGGTGGCAGGCAAAAAGAACCGGGCAGAACCCGGACGTTTATTCGGACTTTGCCCTGTATGCGATTATATTTTCGGTTATCGGAGCGAGGCTTTATTATGTGATTTTTAGTTGGGAGGATTATCAGAGAAATTTATTGCAGATATTCAATACCCGCGGCGGAGGAATGGCGCTCTATGGTTCGGTAATCGGCGGGTTCCTGACGGCAGTTATCTATGCGAAACGGAAAAAATATTCTCTGCCCCTGTTAATTGATACGTCGGCAGTCGGTCTGTTGTTGGGACAGATTATCGGGCGTTGGGGGAACTTCTTTAACCGTGAGGCATTTGGAGGATATACGAACAGTTTGCTGGCGATGCGGCTGAAAGTAAGTGATGTGTCACCGTCGAGTATTTCAGATAGTTTGCGGGAGCATATCATTGAGAAAAGTACATATTTACAAGTGCATCCCACACTGCGTATTCGGACTGCATATATTGAATATATACAGGTACATCCCACCTTTCTTTATGAATTGCTTTGGAATATCGGGGTATTAATTATAATAATTTTATATACAAAACATAAGAAATTTGATGGGGAACTTTTTATCATGTATCTTATCGGTTATGGTTTGGGTCGGTTATGGATTGAAGGTCTTCGTACCGATCAGCTGCAGCTTTTTGGTGTGGCGGTATCCCAAGTCCTTTCCGGGGTATTGGTAGTAGTTGGGGTCGCATGCTGGCTTGTTTTCAGAAGAAAAGCCGCTCGTCGGAAAAAGCCGCTCGTCGGAGTATGATGGATTTACAATAGAAAGGGGATAAAAAATGAGGATATTCATAAGAAAGCTCACCGTATTATTAGTCATTATTTCTGTTATGTTCTCTATCGCGGGAAAGGATTCGATTACATACGGAGCAAGAACTGCGAAGCCGAAGTTATTGAAAAAAACGACGGTTACTGTTTCGCAGTCCAAAACATTGACGATTAAAAATGTCAAAAAATCAAAAATCAAAAAGACATCATGGAAAGTAAACAATAAAAAGAAGCTCAGATTATCCGGACGAAAGAAAAATAAGGCAAGGATAACAGGGCTTCGTGCGGGGAAAGTAAAAGTTACGGCAACCGTAAAAATGAAAGGGAAAAAATACAAATTAAGAACCACTGTCCAAGTTCGTAAAAAGGGCTGGGATTCTAAGGATAAAGTGCCGAAAGGGACAAATTCCCCGTTACCGGAAATGACAGACACTCCGACGATTACGCCGGAAGTTACGCCGACCTTTATGCCGGAAGCTACGCCGGAGGTTACGCCGAAAGCATCACCGGAAGCTACGCCGGAGGTTACGCCGAAAGCATCACCGGAAACTACACCGGAGGTTACGCCGAAAGCATCACCGGAAGTCAGTTCATCGCCGCAGCCAACGGAAACGCCTGTAGTCAGCGGAGATTTTGATGACGGCGATATGGGTGATTTTAAAGGCAGGGGAAATGCGGCAGTAGAGATTTCCGATGACGGATATGAGGGGAAATGTCTGGTAGCCAAAGGAAGAACCGACGCCTGGCATGGGATTCAGGTTGATGTTAATAACTTGGTACAGGAAGGAAATACCTATTCCTTTTCGGCGTTCGGAAAGTCAACAGGTACCTTAAAGCTGACAATGGCAGTTAAAATCGGCAGCGGTCAGGAATCCTATATTGAAATCAGTCAAAAAGTATCCGACGGCGATTGGGTGGAGCTTACCGGAAGTTATACGATACCGGTTGGTGTCACATCTCTGTTATTGTACTTAGAAACGACAGGCGACAAAAATACGGACGATATTTATCTGGATAATTTAAAGATGGTATTGACAGCAGGAGCGGTTCCGACAGGGAATCCGACAGAACGTCCGGCGGGCAGTTTAAAGGATAGCTTTGCGCCGATTTTCGGGAAAGTGGGAACGGCGGTTTCTATCAGCCAGATGAGTAATACGACAGATATGAATTTCATAAAAAGCCAGTACAACAGCGTCACCTTGGAAAATGAAATGAAACCGGACAGTATTTTAGGGACGACTACAAGGGGGACCTTACCGGACGGATATATTGAGAATATAACATATGAATATAAAGATACGGTTTATCCGGTACTGAATCTCGACAAGATAGAGCGGGCAATTGACTTGG
>DBDL01000164.1 GCA_002293545.1 Lachnoclostridium sp. UBA933
AAAAAAGGACGACTTGCCCGAATTTGATTTCTTAAATAAAGACATCTCCGCGGAAGAGATAAATCAAACCGAGTCAGAACTGGCGAAGGTCAGGTTTGCTATATCGAAAATCGAACCGTATGTTGTAAAGAACACCGGGCTGAAAGCTTTGAGGACGCCTGCGGAGTCTTTGGATTATCATGAGTTCGACAGCTATCCGGACAGATATGATTATGAAACGATTTTTCAAAGTGTGAAAACAGAAGACGAAACCATCAACCGTCTGAAGTCAGAGATAACGAAGTTAAAATCCGAGAATGAAGAACTGCGCGCATGGAAAAGCCTTGACGCTTCTTTGGCGGATTTTGACAAAATGAAATTTGTGAAATATTGTATCGGAACAATCAATAAAACAATGGCGGAGGATTTCCGTGTGCAGGCGGAAGACAAATACAAAACGGCATATATTGAATTCCTTGGGAATATCAAAGATGATGCCGCTTTTCTTGTTGCCCTGCCGTCACAGGAATATGAAGAAGCCTTTGCCTTTTTCAAGACGCTGGGATTTTCCAGAATGACCGTAGGTTTTCAGGGTGTTCCGGAAGATGAAATGCGTCGGAATCTGGAAAGAATAAAGGAACGGGAAGCAGAAAAGGAAAAAGCCCTGCACCGGATTAAGGCAATGAACCGGGAATACCAAAGTCTGCAGATCATATCCGATTATTATGAAACACGGTTAGAACGGGCAAAAGCCGTCGGGTATTTCTTAAAAACGCAGTCAGTATTTATGATGGAAGGCTGGGTGCCGGAGGGGGAATCCGGAAAGTTTCATGAGATTATAACGAGAATATGCGGAAACGACTGCTATTTGGAAGAAGAGGCTGTCGACAAGGAAAGTTCGGATGTACCGATTAAGTTAAAAAACAATGGCTTTGCCGCGGCGTTTGAAGACGTAACGGTCATGTTCAGTCTGCCAAGATACAATGAAATTGATCCCACGCCCGTACTCGCCCCGTTTTACATGGTGTTTTTCGGACTTATGGTGGGCGACACCGGATACGGGCTGTTATTATTGATTGGGACGGCGCTGGCATTGAGATTCTTTGATTTGAAAGAGGGAATGAAGCGATTTGTGAAATTCTTCTTTTATTTGAGTTTTGCCGTTATATTGGCGGGATTCGTATACGGAAGCTTTTTCGGGCTGGCATTCTTTACGCCGATATCGGCAGTCGATGAAAACGGAGTACAAATTCATAAGGCAATTCTGGACACAAATCTGGACGTATTGCAGATGATGGTTATTTCGGTAGGAATCGGTGTAATACAAGTATTATTCGGGATTTTTGTAAAGGGCTATATGCTTCTGAAAGAGGGGAAAATCTTTGCGGCAGTCTTTGATTCCCTGTTTTTTGCCATAGTATTGCTCGGAGGGCTTGGATGGCTGCTCGGTGCGGCAATGGATATTCCGGCTATGGTGGGAACCGTTTCGATGTGGGCATGTATTTTGGGCATTATCGGACTGGCGCTGACGCAGGGGAGAGAAAGCCCGTCAATCGGAGGGAAAATCGGCTCCGGTCTTTATGAAGTATACGGATTGACCGGTTATGTCGGGGATTTGGTTTCTTATACAAGACTGGCGGCACTGGCACTGTCCGGCGCATATATTGCCTTTTCGTTTAACCTGATGGCAGGTCTGATACCGGCGGGACCCGCAGGCATTGTAAGATTTATTTTCGGCGGTATCATTGTAATATTCGGTCAGGCAATCAATCTCGGTCTTGGACTGCTTGGGGCATATGTACATACATGCCGTCTGCAGTATGTGGAATTCTTCGGTAAGTTTTATGAGGGCGGGGGTATTCCGTTTGAAGCATTTAAAATTAAAAATAAATTTATTAAAATCAGAAAGTAGGAGGTAGTATCATGACATTCAGTGAGTTTTTTACACAGTACGGAGGAGCCATTTTTGCAGTATTCGGAGCAGCAATTGCAGTATTTGCAGCAGGTGTAGGTTCGGCAAGGGGCTGCGGTATGGTCGGTAAGGCGGCAACGGGAATCATAACGGAGGAACCGGAGAAATTCGGTAAGGCGCTGATTCTTCAATTGTTACCCGGAACACAGGGGTTATACGGATTTATTATCGGACTTATGATTGCGCTTCAATTTCAGTCGGGTGTTACATTGACGGTAGTACAGGGACTCTTTTTATTGGCGACAGCACTTCCCGTAGGAATTGCCGGTTATCGTTCCGCGATTTATCAGGCAGAGGTTTCCACAGCGGGATTACAGATATTAGCGAAAAACCCTTCCCAGAATACAAAGGGTATTATTCTGGCGGCAATTGTTGAAACCTATGCAATTTTAGGTTTTGTTGCTTCCATTATCTTATTATTCGTTGCTTATCCGTTGTTAGGTAATTGATTAGAAGGGACGTAAATAAATGTCAAATCTTGATAATTTGATTTCAAAGATAACAAGTGATTGTGATGAAAAAGCCAATCAAATCATTAAAACGGCAAATGAGGAAGCTTCTGATATCATAAGGCAAAGTGCGGAAGCTGCGGAAAAAGAAAAAGCCGCCATATTAAACGACGCAAAATCAGAAGCGGAGAAAGCGGCGGAACGGATTATTTCCGGAAAGAAGCTGCAGATAAGAGATGAAAGCTTAAATGCCAAGCGTGAGGCAATCAACAGAGTATTTGATTTTGCATTACAGAAGCTGAATCAGATGTCAAAGGATGATTATAAAAAATTTCTGTGTGCTAATTTAGCTTCGCTGGATTTAACCGGCGGAGAATTGATTCTGCCGCCCCAGTACGGTATTAACAATGAAGTGGAGTTAAGGGATTTTCTGAGGGACTGTAAAAAAGCAGATGATTTGAAGCTGCGGGACGGCACAAAGAAAATCGACGGAGGATTTATTCTGATTCAAGGCGGGATTGAGTATAACTATACATTTGAAACGCTTTTAGGGTATCACCGTTACGAATTGGAAAGTGAGATTACAAAAATATTGTTTTAAGGAGGGAAGTTCTGTTGAGAATCGAAAATTTTGTAGAAAGCTCATCTTATATAAGAGTGATGGAAAAACAATTGCTGAGCAGTGACAGCATTCGCAGAATACTGGAAGCTCCGGATACGTCGGAAACGCTCAAACAAATATCGGGAAACAGC
>DBDL01000009.1 GCA_002293545.1 Lachnoclostridium sp. UBA933
GCTAAAAAACCGGCGGCAAAAGCAGCGTCAGCGGCAAAAACAGCGGCAGAAGCAAAGACAACACCGGCGGCAAAAACAACAGCAAAGAAGCCGGCGGCAAAAACAGCAGCCGCAAAAAAACCGGCGGCAGCAAAGAAAACAGCGGCGGCAAAAGCACCGGCAGCCAAAAAGACAACAGCCGCAAAGAAAACCTCCGCTTCTAAAACTTCTGCATCGGCAGCCCGTACGACAAAGAAAACCGAATTATTTATCCAATTTGCCGGATATGAAGTATCTCAGGCAGATTTAGTGGCAAGGGTAAAAGATGGATGGGTACAAGGCGGAGGAAAAATCTCCGAGATTATAACAATGAGCCTATATGTGAAACCGGAAGAAAATAAATTATACTATGTTATTAACGGAAGTCATTTGGGGGCAATGGATTTATAATCAAAGAACGATTCACATAGCAGCTAAAACCGTCGTATCCGGCGGTTTTAGTATTCACATATGGTAATAGGTATTTTTAGTGGATATAAGTGATTGCCGCCGCACAAGGAGGAAACCATGCAGTTAAACATTACAAAAAAAGCGGTATTGACAGTTTTATTATGTTCAATATCATTGATATCATTTCATAACGTACAGGCAGATGCTGAGGATATGAAATCATATATTACATTCGGAGCGGATTTGCGGTCGGGTGAGAAGAAAGAAGTCATGAAGCTGCTTGATGTCAGCGAGTCGGATTTAGAAAATTTTGAAGTTGATGAAATAACCAATCAAGAGGAATATCAATATCTGGGTGATTATTTGGAAGACAGTGTTATCGGAAAAAGAGCACTTTCTTCCGTTAAGGTGGAAAAAGCAGAAGACGGCAGCGGAATTGGCGTGGTAACACATAATATCACATATTGCAGCAGAGGAATGTACTGCAATGCATTGATTACGGCAGGTGTGGAGGATGCTATGATAACGGTAGCCGGTCCGTTTAATATTTCCGGAACGGCAGCACTCGTCGGCGTTATGAAATCCTATTCGATTATGACCGGTGAAGAAATGGATGCCGACAGTATGGACGCGGCCAATAATGAACTCGTAGTAACCGGTGAACTGGGTGCAAAGCACGGGGCAGACAAGGCGGCGGATCTGGTTGCGGCGGCAAAGCAAAAGGTAATCACCGGTGATTTGTCATCCAAAGAAGATATTGAGAATGCGATTAATGAAGCGGCGGAAGCAACAGACATTACCTTAACAGAAGAAGAGAAAGACGAAGTATATAGTGTCTTAAACAAAATCAAGGATTTGGATATTGATTCGGATGCTCTGAAAGAACAAGCAAAAGATATCTATAACAGGATTAAAGATTTGGATATTGATATGGATTCGGCAAAGTCTTTTTTTGAAAAGATCGGAGATTTCTTTGCCGACTTAGGGGAGAAAATTGCCGGTTTCTTCAGTGGATTGTTTTAGTCATATATGGATTATTTCATATGTGAAAATTCAGTCGTATGCTGATTGTTTTAAAGCACACACATATATATGGCTTTATGCTCTCAAATCAAAATTATATCGCTTCATATCGCCGATCGGAACATCCTGTGCGACAAAGTCTTTTACAAAGTCGAGTTCTTTCTCGTGTAAAAGGGTTTCATTGTTAAGCAAATAACCCTGTTCCAGCAAGGCATCGGATAAAAGCTCAATGTTCTTTTCAAAAAGCCTTACGATTTTTTTATCCTCAACATAGAATTTCGTTCTGACATTTGCACTTTCTTTTTCAATGTGTATATCCAAAACGCCCAGATGATCCAGTTCCAAATGAAGCAGGATTTTCAATTTATCCGGGTGTTTTTTCATGGCATCTTTCTTTGTCATAACATATAGGTCGCCGTGGGCATTTTCTTCCGCCAGTCTTAACGGAAGCTGCATATACATCAAATTCTCGTTCAGCGTCTTCATAAAGTTCAGATTGCCCTGTACATTATTTGTATGGGAATTCAATTCGGAAAAGGTTTTATGTGAAAGTACGGTTTCACTGAATTTTGAAACCTGTTCCAGTTGTGATTCCAGTCTTTCATATAATTTTTCAAGATTTTCTCCGTTCTTTAATTCCTCCGGGGATATCGACCAGCCATCAAGCAGTTGATTCTTTAAGAGAGCCTGAAATCCGGGAGAAGACAGGATTTTGCCGCTTGTTTCAGCGGGAAGCAGCGGCAGGACCGTGCGCAGCTCACTCAGAATATCTTTTCCAAGCGCAGTCCCTTCCCATACCCCTTGTTTCAATTGCTCGGACAATGGTAAATCTTTTATCAATGTGTAAAAATCATTTTTGGCTTCTCCGGTCAGTATCGTTCCTGCCTGAAGCTTCATCGGTGATTGGTGTTCGGGAATTTCGTTATATAAGCTGTCGGAAAGTATCTTGATGTTTTCTTTCGGCGTATTTTCAATAAGTTCTTTCAGTTCGGCGGTCAGGTTTGTAAGCGGGTCCGTAGGATCGGATAAAACGATTTCACCGTTGATAACGCCGGCTTTCACCGGCTGTCCGTTGATAAGAAGTGTCCCTTCCGGGAGCGGCGTGCCGTCCGGTGCCAGACTTGATACGAGCAGTTCTCCGGGAGCGGCGGCGGCAGTGTCCAATGCCGGCAGTGTGGAAAAACCTTTGTTTTCCAAAGCCATATCAAGGAACTGCATCCCGATATTACCGGAGGCGTCGGGCGCCTGTTTTCCGATAAGCGTCAGCACTTCATTGATTGAGTCCGTCATGGTTTCCATCTGGTTGATTAATTGGTGGGTTTTATTTTGATATTGTTCAAATTGTTTTACGCTTTCTTCCGTCATCGGCATAGCGAGATATTTCATTGTAAGTACGGCATCCGCGCTGACTTCCGGATAACGGGAACAAAATTTCAAAGCATCTAAAATACTCTCTCTGCTTATGGATTGCTTGGTACTCATTAATGCACGAATGACATCAATGTTGTGGGGGCTTTTGGGCAGATTTGCTTCTTCAAGTGCTTTAAAAACCATATCGTCGGAGTTCAATAGATAATAATCCGATAATGCTTTTAAAAGAATAGTGTTGGGAGAAGCGCTTGTTACTTGGAATGCGGCTCTTTGACCGATGGAATATTTTGAGGCATCCGAAAGCTGACCGGTAAAAGCCGTACCATCATCTCTCTCAATCGTAATCCGATTTCCTTGTACGTCCGTAACCGTTCCTTTGATCAATTGACCTTCGGATACCCCAAGACTGTTTGAACGGGATACGCCGCTGCCTGGGCTGGCGGTTTTTATATTGGAACGTCCGAGTGTGTTATTTACGGAATTGCTGAAAATTGCCATAATAGACACCTCCACATATATTATATTTCGGCAGCAGTTCTTTACTCCTTAATTTTATGTTTTAAAAGTACATCTGTGAAACACAATGACAGTTTTTTATGTCGTTTCATATAGTTCATAGCTTTCCGATGCTTCCAGTTCAATAACACGTGTCCAGTAAGAGGTACCGACTTCCGCTTGTATTGCCGCGGCAGTAACCGTCTTTTCCAAAACAAAACGATTGATCACCTTTCGCTGTGATTGTGTATCCGGACCATCCGGCATCGTAACATAAGAAGCGGAGCGCACCCATTTTCCCGAAGTGTTTAGGTAGGACAGTGTATACTGACGCTGTACAAAAGCGGAGGTCATATCGGAATCGGGAATGACGCCGGTCTTTTCTTCTTGTACGGATTCCTGTATGCCGATAACCGTAACCGTATCAATGGTATGGGGACTTGAAAATGTAAGAACTGCCGTTTGACCGCCGACAGTTATCCATCCGGGATTGATGCGGTCGCCGTTTATTATCGTATCGGGAGATATGCCGGATTCTTTTGATAATTGAACGCTCACTCCGGTGTCTTCCCTAGCCCAGTTGATATACGGCGACAGCTTGATCTCCGATATTTCAATGGGACCGGTAAGCTTTGTAAATAAAATACGGAAACAGGTTCCTTTTATGGATTTGGTTCCCTGAATATAGATTGCCTGACAGGAGATGATTTCGGTTCCGTGATATACGGTTGACCATCGGTCTTCCGAGGTTCTTGTCTGTATCTCGAAACCCTTTACCTGTGATGTTTCTCCCGTTACGGTAAAATGGTCGAGATAAAGGAGGTGTGCAAATTGAAATTCAATCCAGGGAGCGGCGTCACCGGGAGCGGGACTCCATACCGCATCCTTATTCTTGTTACGTAAACTCAATGTGCTTTTTCCGTTTTCAACCGACGAAGCCATAATATTTGCACTGCATTTGGCGCAGAGAGGTGCAATATCAACATAGATATCCGTTACATTCACATAACCGGACATAAGCTTTATAGTAAGGCCGGCGTATCCCCGGTTTAAATAAAAGCTTTCGGTGGAAACCGTATTTTGTCCGGTATCCCAGAATAAATTGTCTATGAGATGATTCTCCGATTGAATTTGCAGGCAGGAGGGTTCGGAGGCTGTTCCGGTCAATGTCAAAACAAAATTATTTGATATCGGCGTATATGTCGGATAGGAATAAGAAGAACCGGGGGTTATATAAAGAAGGGTTTCGCTTTCCTGTGCTGAAAAGCCGGCGGGAGGCAGATACCCCGGTAAGGCGTATTTATTTGTATCCAAGAAATTCAGTGAATTATTGCGTAAGTAATCACCCACAAAAGTAGGGTCTTTGATAAAACGGTAAAAATGCTTCAGAAGATAGCTGTTGATGTAAAAATATTCTTTTATGACAGAGGGTGAAAGGTTGTTTTCGGTAGTTGAAATATTTTCCTGAAGTGACGGTGCCGTAAGTTCATTTAAGCTTGATNNCGCCGTGTTTCTAAAGAATCCGTTTTATTGTTTTCGGATAGATACGTTTCAAATTCCCTTGGGGTGAGTTTTTCTAATTTTTTGAAAGCACGGTAAAAGGTAGAGTAATCCTCGAAACCGCATGAAGAATATATTTTTGACGGTTTTTCACCGGAAACAATCAATTGCTTCGCATAGGAGATTCTTAATAAGGTAATGTAATTATGGATAGTAAGGGATGTGGATTCCCTGAATAATTTCGTGACTGTCTGCCGGTTTGTCAATAAGTCCGTACATAATTTTTCTATTGATATTTTTTTGGTAAAATTCTTGGAGAGATAATGAATCGTTTGGGATAACAGCGAGTCGGTTTCCGGTATTTTATAAGCGTCGATTTCCGTCATGATATATTTGTTTATTATCGAAACGATTTGCAGAATACAAGCGCGGTTGAGCATTTCCTTATTATAAAAACTCTTGAACTTATTCTCTTTCATTTGTTGTATTGCATTTACAATTCTTTCAAAATCCGAAGAGTCATGAATAGAATAACAGTATATGCCGGTTTTTTCGATTTCTCTTAGCGGCTTCATAAGAGAATGTTGCTGGAATTGAAAGGAACCCAGGCAATTTTCGGTTGCATTCAGGTACATTCTTTCATAAGGATGGCTTTTATCCACCGGTATCAGGTTATGAGTGTGATACGGCGGAACAATAATAACCTCTCCCTTTTTTATATTATAAATATGATTGTCAATTAAAAATTGAATCTTACCTTCAAGAAAAATGTAAAATTCATAGTGATTATGCGTATGAACGGAAACAAGCGGGCAATAATCATTTCTTGCATGCTCGGCGTTATAATAATAATCCGCTGCTAAAGGATATTTATATTCTATGATTGAGTAATGATTCATAATATGCCTCATTCCTGCGCATGTTTTCCGCGCATAATCATCCGAAGTCAGTATGCGGTGCAAACTTCATACAGACATCTGTTTTGTCTTATGTCATTTACAGTTTCTTAAATTATAATATAGTATTAGTGTTTTTTCAAGAATCTATAGATACAAACGACACACCCTAGGTAAGCATTGATTTAATCGAAAATCAGTGCTTACCTAGTTCAAGGGAGCCTGTAAAGCAAATCAGCGGCAGGAGTGTTCCCTGCCGCTGATTTGTTTTACTATATATGAACTGTCATTTCATATAGTCCCTCCGGGGGATGCGCACGATTTCTTTATAACGGGATACCATTCATTTTGTCTGAGCAGATTGCGTTCTCAGCGGACGCATGTAATTTTAACGGACTGTAATGTCACATCTGCCGCGGTAATCGTTTCTGCCGAACCGTTGGGATTGCCAAGCTGTAAGATGAAATATCCTGTCGTTAAATCACTCTTGTTTGCGGTAAATGCCAATGGTTTTACCAAGATATTTGACAATTTATCGAGAGAACTGACCTCCGTACCATTCCAGCTCTGCTGTGTAAGCGGATTTCCCAAACTGTAACGGAATCTGGCATCGGTGCTTGAAGTTCCTGCGATCGTAACGGTAATGGACGTCGATTCACTTAACTTCTGTATCTGCTCCGAAGTTAATTTGAGATTCAATCGCTGTTTCCATTCCGTAAAATGATAAACCACTTGCTCCGGACTGATATCTGCCGCCGGTACATTGGCATTGATTGCCGGGTTGCCTGCGGTAAGGCAGTCATTTAAATCCAAATAAAATTCATTGGCATCGGCGGCTTCCGGTATTTTGTATGCGGATGACGGATCCGGCGTCGGCGCCGGCATTTTACATGTAATCTTGATGGATTCGATCGTAACGTCTGCGGAAGTAATCGGGTCCTTCGCACTGTTTGAGTTACCCAACTGCAATATGAAGAAATCATATACTTTATTATTGGTATTTATATTTCCTGAAAAACTTAATGACATATTCAGGTTGTTGGACAGGGTATCCAGATTAATTACGTTCGTACCGTTCCAATTCTGCTGTGTTGACGGATCCCCCAGACTGTAACGGAACCGTGCTTCCGTACTGGAGGTTCCGTTGATTTCCACCGTAATACCCGAAGCCTTTCTGAGCATCAATAATTGTTCCGGCGCAAGTTCAAAATTCACACGCTGCGCCCACTCCGCATACTGAAACGTTACTTTGTTTTCGCCTAAGACAGATTCGGGGACTTTATTATTGATTGCGGCTGTTCCCGCCGTTTGGCTCTCATTCAAATCCAGATAGAACTCATTTTCATTTTCTGCTTCCGGAACCTTGTATTTTATGGAAGGATTTGCAAATGTAATTTGAATGGAGTTTACGTCGGCATCTCCGCTTGATACCTTATAGGAAAGGATTCCTTTTTCATACGGAAGTGTCACGGGATTTTCCAAATCAAAATCACCGCTGCCGTTTACTTCAATACTTCCGATTGTTTGTTCGTTCCATAACACATCTACATTGGAGATAACTGTGGATGCCGCATTTACTTTTACAATATAATCGGTTTCTTTTGGAACCAGTACATCTGCCGGCATAGCTGATTCCTCTATGACTGCCGGCAAAATATAGACTTGATCCTGTATATCCGCCGTCAATACCGACTTCTTTTCCGAACCGACATAATAACTTTCCGGCGGACCGAAATATGAATTTTTGATTTCCGCAGAATCACTGTACAAAACAAGTTTTTGCAGAACCAGCTCCGGGTCCACGGAATAAATCCTTATGGTGTGTTCCCCTGCGTCCAATGTATGAGCAGAAGAAGTGATACGGGCATTCAGCATGACATGATCCTGCCATTGTGTTCCGGTTACCCCCGCACTGTAATGTAAGGAATCAATGGAGTCGATTTCTTCCATCGCACCGCCGTCAATTTTCACGCCGTATTTCATGCCGACATAATCCCAATCCACATTATTGGACGGAGCAACGTATGTTTGCAGTGTGTAGGTACCGTTTTCTTTTATATAAACCTTATACTCAAGATAAGGGGCGTCTTCCGTATTGCCGTATGTTTTTTTACTCGGCAATACTTTAAAGGAGGATTCGGTTTTTCCGTAATTTTTAATTTCAGTCCAAGCGGCACCGTCGCCCGCCGCCTGATTGTCACTGAAGTGCTTTGCTTCTATGGATATATAACCGTGGTCTTCTATAAAAGTCATCGGAGAAAGAGCGCTGATATCAGTAACCTTCGCATTGATTATCAGCTCGATTGTTTTCCCTGCGCCGGTAACGGTTATTTTTCCGGTGCTGTTTGCGGTAACTTTACTGAAATCAACGGAAACACCCAATGTATCCTGTGATATTACCTTTCCGCTTGTCTTTGTAAGAGTAATCCAGTCGTTATCTGCTTCAGCCGTATAATCAAACGCCTCTCCGCCGGTATTGGCAATATCGACATAATAGGTTTCCTGATTGGTATTCGTAAAATCCGGAAGGCTGACACTGCCTGAACGTGTTATAAGTCCGTTGCCCTGAACGCCGATTACCATATCGGATTTTAATTCCGCTTCCAGTGTCCTGGCAGCAGGGTAACTCCATCCTGTGTCATTCCACGCCGAATAACCTACATGGTTGGAACTCATCATGCCTTTCCATTTATCGCCGACACCCGGCATATGATTGTTATATGTATCCGCCAGTTCTTTATCGAAAGCAATGGATTGATTCAATAGGTAGCCGTAAATATTGGCGGATATTCTCTTTTGTTTATAATAAAATTGATTCAATCCGGCATAAATCTGCATTCGGTGTACATTTGCCGATGCCACTGCCGGAAAGTATACCAGTTGATAATAGGCTGCCTGCGCTTCCGGTGTTACATTCCCTTTTACGCGTTCCGCAGTTTCAATCAACGTATCCAGACGTTTCAGCATGGTCATTGCTTCATTGTAGTTTTCAATACTGTATGTGGAGGGAATAACAATTTCCGGTTTGCGGATGCCGTTGATTTTGGCATATTCCTCAACGATATAGGAAATATCCTTCAAATCCTCCCCGCTGAAATCATTTTTAAACTGTGCTTCTGTCCAGTTCTTCACATAATCCCCGGCACTGTTCACATTTGATGTCCCATAGGTATCAAAGTCATATGCCATGTCAAGGAAATAAGATATGTTCATTTCCATCGGTTTTAAATCACCGGCATTAACGATCCAAACATCCTTTACACCGTAGTCGTATGCCATCGACATTTGTTCCCAAACCTTAGTCAGAGGAACGGTATTTACCCATTCATAAGACCTTGGTCCTCCGTGATAATCAAAGTGATAGTACATACCCCATCCGGCGGTGCGGTTCTTATTCGCTTCCGTCGGCAGCGTGCGTATATTGCCGAAATTATCTTCCGTCAGCATAACCGTTACATCATTTAACACGTCCCAATCCTTTAATCCCGGTACGCCGTTTCCTCCGTACCAAAATTGCTCTACTTCTTTGTAGAGTGCAAGTATCGTCGGCGTATCGGTGTATTCGTTGTCTGCCAAAATCTTTTTCTGATCGGTAATGATATCTTTCAGCAGATTTACGTTATCCTCTACCGTACCATTCGGGAGCATCGGTGAATCCGCCTCACCCCGCATACCAAGTGTGATGAGGCTGTCCAAACCCTTGCCCCGGACTGCCGATTCATTCCAAAACTGCTGCAACCCTGCTTTATTGGTTGCATAATTCCATTCACCGCTGCCGTATTTTTCCCTCTTAAACTCTTGTTCCGCACGCATCATCGGCTCATGGTGGGACGTACCCATTACAATTCCGTATTCATTTGCCATAATCAGATTGGCGTCTTTTGCGGACTTCCCATCCTGCCCAAACGCATTGTTCCACATGGCAGGCCACAGATAATTGCCTTTTAAGCGCAGAATCAGTTCAAATACATGTTCATAAAAATCTTCATTAAAACTGGGTGACCCGAATTTCTGAACCCAACTGCTCAATGACGGGGCTTCGTCATTTAAGAAAATACCGCGGTATTTTACGGACGGCTCCTTTGAAACAGTTTCAAGGTCTTCTTTGTCAAAGGCAATTGCCGGACGCTTGACGGGATTTACATCCCCCCAGTAAACCCACGGGGATACTCCCATCAGCTCGGATATATGATAAAGCCCGTAGATGGCACCGCGTTTATCGCTTCCCGTTACCACAATCGCCTGTTCGATATTCGGAACCGGTTTTTTTACAACATCAATTTGGTAAACCTCCCATTTATTTTTAACGGAGCTGATGTCTATTTTATTCTCCGCAATCAAAGAATCAATTACATCGTTGTTTCCAATACTCCCCACAATAATGACTGTTCCGGTCAGACCGGAAATGTTAGTAGAAACAGGAGCTGTCAGATTGGTTATTAATTTTACATCACCGGCAAAGGATGCTGCCACCCGGTTTAACCCGGCATAGTCCGATCCGCTTTCATCAATATAAATAGGCGCAGCGGAATCATTTTCAGCGATAACGACCTTTCCTTCCGTATCAATCGGCGGATTACTTGCGGGTGTTCCGGTCGGATTGACCGCCGGTGTTTCGGTTGGATTGACCGCCGGTGTTTCGGTCGGATTGACCGCCGGTGTTCCGGTTGGATTTACCGCTGGTGTTTCTGTGGGAATATCCGGTGTTTTGGTCGGATTCACAATGGGAGTTTCTGTCGGCTTTGTTGTCGCCGGTNNTGTTGTCGGAACTTGGGTTGGTATCGGTGACCGAATGACGGGAGTGACATTTCTGCCGATACTTTTAACCGTGACTCTGCTTATGCCTTTTGCCCCTCTGCCGTCAGCACTATAGGCTGTGATGGTGGCATATCCTGCTTTTTTTGCCGTCACCTTTCCGCTTGCACTTACGGAAGCGATCCGGCTGTCTGAAGATAGATAAACAACTTTCTTTACGGTTGATTTTTTCGGACTGACGGATACATGCAAAACGGCACTTTTTTGACTGACAGTCCCGTTTACTGCAAGCTGTAAATTACTTGGTGTCAATGTAATCTTTTTCGATTTCACCAGTTTTTTTACAACTACTACTTTCAGCTTAATACTCTTCTTATTTCCATACTTCACAGTAGCCGTAACGATAGCGGTTCCCTTTTTCTTAGCTTTGAGTACGCCCTTTTTTGTAACGGCAACGGTTTTTTTCTTACTGCTCTTATATGAAATCTTAGCGGCTTTCGGATTTACCGCCCCTTTTAAGCGAAATCTGCTGCCCTTTTTCATATACAATGATAAAATATTTGGTTTTTTCCATTTTATTTCGTTGATTTGCTTTTTCCCTGCCGCCTCTGCAGGCACAATATTGCTTCCGATTATAGAAGTCAATACGAATACAAAGCATAAAAACAATGCGATAAATCGCATACTCCATTTGTGTGTGTTCAGTAACCTTATCCCTTTCATACAAACCTCCTCTTGTTTGTCTGCTGAATAAATTATCTGTTTCCTGTATCGTCCGAAATTACCTGACAAATATAAAATTTCCGGCCGCTTATTTTTCATCACAGTCAGATAATATCAGATATTGTTGTATGATAATTATATATCCATGCAGAATAAATTTATATTGCGTAAAGTCATTTTTATATTGCGTTTTATTAAATAGACGGTAAGCGGTAAAGATATCCATTGTGTTCTGCCGTCAATAAGACCCGGCGGATATTGCATTTTGTCAGTTTTCTTTGCAGGAGCAGTCTTCGTAAATATAATGCCTTGATATTTTACAGGATAAATGATAAGATTTAACCAGCAGTAACATTACACCGGATATCCCGATAATACGGAAAGGAACAAATATTATGAAAAAGTTTATGGATAGAAATTTTCTTCTATCCGGTTTCGCGGCAGAAAAGTTATATCATGATTTTGCGGAGAAACAGCCGGTTCTTGACTATCATTGTCATCTGAGTCCCGCAGAGATTGCAGCCGACAAAACATTTAGGAATATAACTGAGCTCTGGTTGGGAGGAGATCACTATAAGTGGAGAATTATGCGCTCAAACGGAGCGGATGAAAAATACATAACAGGAGATGCGCCGGATAAAGATAAGTTTAAAGTATTTGCCGCCGCACTTCCCCGTGCCGTCGGAAATCCGATGTATCATTGGTGTCACTTGGAACTGAGGCGGTATTTTGGCTATGATGGAATCTTAAATGAAAAAACATGGGAAGAGGTTTGGAATCTGTGCAATGAAAAGCTGAAGAGTCCGTCCATGTCTGCAAAAAACTTAATTCGTATGTCAAACGTAACGTTAGTTTGTACAACCGATGATCCGATTGATGATTTGCATTATCATGAAGAAATTGCAGAGGATAAGGATTTTAACATACGGGTACTTCCGGCATGGCGTCCCGATCTCGCAATGAGTCCCGAAAAAGAAGGGTTTATTTGTTATATTGATAAATTGGGAGAGGTAAGCGGTGTCAAAATACATACCTTTGACGATTGGAAAAAGGCACTTGTCAAACGGCTGGACTATTTTACTGAGCATGGGTGTGTGCTGACGGATCATGGTTTGGATTATGCGGAGTTTGAAACAGCAGATGAAGAAGAGATGGAAGATATCTTTCGGAGAAGTATTCGCAGGGAAGAATTAAGCACTCATGATTTACAGGTATTCCGAACGATGGCAATGATATTTTTGGGAAGGGAGTATGCCGCACGCGGTCTTGTGATGCAACTGCATTACGGGGCAAAACGTGAAAATAATACAAGAATCTTTGAGGCGGCGGGAGCCAATTCGGGAATTGACTGTATCAATGAGAAAGGATTTTCCTCACAGACAGCAGACTTTTTAAACGCCCTTCAAATGACCGGGGAATTACCGAAAACCATTATTTATTCGTTGAATCCGACGGATAATGTACTGATTGGAACGATGATCGGCTGTTTTCAGGGGGACGGAATCCGCGGAAAAATCCAGCAGGGGGCGGCTTGGTGGTTTAATGACCATAAAACAGGGATACAGGATCAGATCAATTCATTGGCAAACCTGGGGATTCTGGGGAATTTTATCGGAATGCTTACCGATTCCCGTAGTTTCATATCCTACCCAAGACATGAGTATTTCCGGCGGATATTATGTAATTATATCGGGGGTTTGGTTGAAAACGGAGAATATCCCGATGATTATGAGGTTTTGGGAAAACTGGTTCAGGATATTTCCTATCATAATGCGGTAAAATATTTTGGGTTTCCGCTGGAATAAAACAGCTTCGGCAAAAGTGCCGCTGTACAAGCCAAAAATACCAAAATAAATATATCGGTACAAAAATGTAAGCAACGAATAAGGAGAAATCTATGAAAAAAATTGAGCTAGTCAAAGACGGCTGCGGAATGCCCATCTATTTGGATCAGAATAGTGCGGATTATAAAGGACTGTCCCTTATCGCAGAAACCTTTTCAGAGGACATAAAAGCGGTGACCGGAGTAAAACCTCCGGTGATTACTGAAAAGCAGGAAACGCCGGTGCTGATCGCCGGTTCCATTGGAAATTGCGGCTGGATTGATGAAATGATAGAGGACGGAACGCTGGATGTCCGGGATATAAAAGATAAGTTTGAAGTATTCAAAATATGCGAAGCAGACGGAAATCTGGTTGTCGTCGGAAGCATGAGGATCGCGGTTATTTTCGGAATCTTTGCAATCTCTGAAAAGATAGGGGTTTCTCCTTGGATATACTGGGGGGATGTAAAACCGAAAAAGAAAAAAGAGATCACATTAAAGAAAAAAGAAATCTGTTTTACTTCCCAGGAACCCTCGGTTCGTTACCGCGGATTTTTTATGAATGACGAATGGCCGAGTCTTGGAAACTTTGTTATGAAAACGTTCGGGGATTTTAATGCCGAATTCTATCGTAAAGTATTTGAGCTGCTTCTCCGTCTGAAAGGGAATTATTTTTGGCCGGCGATGTGGTCCGCATCGTTTCCTCTTGACGGCGGCAGCGGAAATCCGCTTGCGAATGTGGAACTGGCAGACGCTTTCGGTCTTACCGCATGTCTGTCACATCATGAACCGATGACCCGTTCCAGTGAAGAATGGGATAAAGTGAAAAGCGAAAAAAACGGTGCCGGATACGGTGCGGATTGGAACTATTATACAAACAAAGAGGGTTTGTATCAATACTGGTCAGACGGTATGGAG
>DBDL01000032.1:0-16976 GCA_002293545.1 Lachnoclostridium sp. UBA933
CCTATCTTATCATTTCAGGATTCCCCGGTAAGAATTACCGCTTTGCTTTGTCACTTGATGCGAAGAGAATCCTGTGAATAGTTTTGACCTTAGTGTAACAGTTCTTCCCTTTGATGTAAACAAGAATATTAATGTAAGCGGACTTTCCCCCAATTAATAATATTAAACCAGCATTTAATATAATCAATTCTTAGATTTTGGTATTGCAGATAATACGAATGCTCCCACACATCAATCAAGAGAAGCGGTATAAATTTCATTAAATCCGGAGTATTTTGATTTGGTGTCGTCTGAATGGAAACACGTTTTGACGAACGGTTCCAGACCAGCCAGGCGTATCCCGATCCAAACACTCCCATTGCGGCATCGGTCATTATTGCTTTCCAATTTTCATAAGATCCAAAATCACGGTTAAAAATTGCTTCTATTTCCGGACCGGGTTTTTGACCGGCGGCATGTGACATTTTATCAAAATAAATTTGGTGGTTGTAAACACCGCCCGCATTATTCAGGACAGGCGTTTGAATGATTTTCGGCAAATGCGGGACACTGATGATTAACTGTTCCAGGCTCATATTCTGATACTGCGGATAATCCCTCAATGTTTTATTTAAGTTTTCCACATAAGCCGCATAATGTTTGTCATGATGAAAATGAAGTGTTTCCACATTAAGGCAGGGTTCCAGATAATCATACAAATAGGGAAGAGGTTCCGTTTGAAAAGGATAGTGTTCATTCATATTATTCAATGATTGTACGAGATGATTTCGCACGATTCTCCGTATTGTTTTGATACTATATATATGTGAAAACCTTCTGGTTATGTGTGAAAGGGACAATAAACACTACTACGATACAATACAAGGCAGGGATATCTATGATTGCATTAATTGCAGCATATGCAAAAAACAGGGTGATTGGCAGCAAGGGACGGCTCCCGTGGTATATTGCCGGTGATATGATACGATTTCAGGAGCTTACTTCCGGAAATATTTTGATTATGGGCAGACGTACCTTTGAAGAAATCGGAAAGCCGCTTCCCGGCCGAATGACTTATCTTGTATCCGCCACCCGGAAAGAGGAAGCTCCGAATTGCAAAACCGTAACCGGACTTTCGGAAGCAATTGACACCGCTTATCAAGATATGACCGGCGGCTCTGAAAATAAAAACGGCAAAAAAGATATTTTTATTTGTGGCGGCGCGGCTCTGTACCGGGAGGCGATTCCGCTTGTTGACAAGATGTTTTTAACGATAATTGAAAGGGAATATGAAGGCGACGTTTTTTTCCCGGAATTTGATACGGATGCCTTTATAAAAACATTAGATGAATCCCATACCGAGGATATTCCTTATCGGTATGTGATTTATGAAAAGAAGAAAGGATAGGGAAAACATGAAAAAAAATCTGTCTGCGTCGGTTAAAACACCGATTACATGGAACTGTCTTGGAGATTCGATTACCGACATCGGCTATACCTCTAAGCATTATTTTGAGTACATCAATGAAAGACATCCGGTTTTTGAAATCCGGAATTATGGTATATCGGGAACACGGATTGCCGGAACAGTTTCCGATGCCATGTGCAACCGTTACAGCGAAATGTTAAATGCTGATTTAATTACTGTGTTCGGCGGGGTAAATGACTGGGGGCAGGAAAATCCCGTACCATTAGGTCAGATAGAAACCACTGATATCACAACTTTTTACGGGGCATTAAAAGCTTTATGCGAGGGGTTGAAAACAAAATTCCCCGCCTCCGTCATTCTGTTTTTTACTCCGCTTGGGTGTAAGGGGTTCAGCGGATTTGCCGTAGAGGAAAATATTTGGGGGCTGACCATCGCAGATTATGCGGATGCGATAATCCATGTATGTGAACGGTATGATATTCCGGTGCTGGATTTATACCGGAGCTGCGGATTTTCGGTATATAACCCCGTACATAATAAGAAATATTTTTTTGACGGACTTCACTTAAATGAAGCGGGGCACTTAGAAATCAGTTACTTGATTGAGAAAGCGATTGGGAAGTATAAGGACTTACCGTCCAAAGATATTCATCACCCCATGCAATAGCATTGTTGAATAACTGTTTTTTGTTTTCAGCCGCAATGCGCCCAGTGCTGTCCCATAAAAGAACCCCACGGCGACCTTCCAAAACATCACATTGATGAGTCCCGTATCTGTGCGAAAAGCAATGGCATCTATATAACCGATATGCCATAGTGCAAATAATAAAACTGATATTATGTATACCATATACTCATTTTTATATACAATGCTAAGCTTATTCCAGATATATCCGCGGAATAATAATTCTTCAAACAAAGGAGTTACAACACTCCCGTAAAACAATAGAACGACTGCTTCCCATCCGCCGGTATAATTTGATGGTGTTGTAATGAAAATAACGGCGGCAATTACGGTCGTCGCTATATAAAGCTTATGAAACTTTTCCGGCAGTACCGATAACGGTACATTTTGTTTTTTTGAAAGCAGATAAAGCGTTGCCGAAAGAATCAGCATTGCCGTCAAAGAAGCGACCCTGTCCGTAATATTCGTTCTTTCAATAAAGATAAAAATGACTTGCTTGATACCAAACAGCAAAAACTGTAAAGCGATCAATAGTCCTATGATATAAGATATGACCTTTGTTCTGTTTCCCATCTTGCCGCTCCTGACTTACATCTCCCCTTTATACATTTCCGCCTCTTTTATATTCCCCAACTTCGTATGACTGTCAACAAGACCTTGCAGCGGTATTTTATTGGAATAATTTATGTTCAGTATCGGAAGCGTTTCATAAACTGCATTGTAGTACCAGACAACCGCCTCCTGATAATCACCGATTCCATAAAAATACGCACCCAGTTCACAGCACATTTCTGAAGAGCCTTCACTCATCAAATCTTTCAGGCACATTTTTAAAATCGTTGAAACGTCATTTCCCAGCCGCGCCGCTTTTACTGCAATACAGGAGGCCTCCTTGATTTCATCCAGACTCCGGGAAGAATCCAATGCCGATCTCTCAAAAAACTTTCCGGCTTTTTTGAAATCCGCGTCCTCACCGGAAATAAACAGCTCCATTGCATACATATGATGAAGACGTTTTGAAAGACGGCCTCCGTTTGCGATATATTTCTGAAAAGTCATAAAATCCCGTCCGGCATGATTGTTTTTCGGTAAATGAAGGAGTACGATATCACTGTCATATACAACCGGACTGAGGCGTATCATTTCATGCACCGGTTCTTCCCATACAAATGTGCGCAGGCGTTTAAACAGCTTCGGACGGTATTCCTCGTCAAAATTATATGCGGTCCCGTACTGCAGCTGATTACCGTACTTCATTTGTACAATGTCAATCTCCGGAAGAAGTGTTTCTTTCAGCTCACGAAACCTTTTGTAATTCTCTTTGTCAAGAACTTCGTCTGCATCCGCCGCATAGATATAATCCTTCGTTGCCTTGGAAAAAGAAAAATTCCTGGCAGCCGAAAAATCGTCAATCCATTTAAAGTCATAAATGTTATCGGTGTATTTCCCGGCAATTTCCTTTGTGGAATCTGCGGAACCGGTATCCACGATAATGATCTCATCCATCAATCCCGCAATGCTGTCCAGACATCTTTCTAAAATAGCTTCTTCATCCTTTACAATCATACATAAACTGATTTCCATACCTACCTCCCATAATTTCCAATCTGAATTTTGATTTTCCGGAATCCGTTATATTCATCCACAATCGGATAATATGTAAAATTTACGTCGGTTTCATTTGGTATGCCGGCATATACTTTCCGAAGTGTTTCTTCTCCGAACTCATGTATCAGGAAATTCTCAAACTGTTCTGTCTGCCCGAACAAGACCGCATCCATCATCGTCCCCTCCTGCGACTTCAGCATAAGTGCCAGTACGGTACTGCCATATCCCCTTTTCACCATACCGGCAATCTGAAAATGGGCCTCCGCAAACACCGGTTTCGTATTGCCGTTTCCAAACGGTTCCAAAACCTCCAGTTCGCCGATTAACGTTTCCGTAATATACCGAACCGGCATCGGAATATCAATTTCAATGATCCGGCATAAATCATTCTCCGTTAATCCGGAACACTCATTCAGCCGCTGTTCAAATACTTGTAAATGCTCTTCTCTCATCGTAATGCCCGCCGCCATCGGATGACCTCCGAATCTGATAAAAAGATCACTGCACTCACAGCATTTCTCAAACATATTGAATCCGGGAATGGATCGTCCGGAACCTTTTATTACACCGTCTTCTTTTCTGACAAAAATAATTGACGGCCGGTAATATCGTTCTTTCACCTGACCCGCTATAATACCCGCTAAGCTTTCATGACAATCCGGCAGCAAATAAACCAACACGGATTTCTCTGTCATATCATTGTCATCCAAGAGCCGAAAGGCAGTTTGGATGCTCTCTTCCGTCAGTCGCTTTCTTTCGTCATTCAATGCTTTTAACTGTTCTGCCTTAACTGCCGCTTCCTTTTCATCTGCGGCGTCCAGCAGCTCAAACGCGATTTGTACATTGCTCAAACGCCCGGAAGCATTAAAACACGGTCCGAGTATGTATCCGATATGATACGCACGCAGCTTCTTCCCTTTCAGTCCCTGGGCTTCTATGAGTGCACGAATCCCCAAGTTTTCCGTGTTCTGCAGCCGCAGGATTCCCTCGCGTACCAAAATACGGTTTTCCCCTTGCAGCTTCATCACATCGGCAACGGTTGCCAATGCAACAAACTCCAAGAGTTGTTCCAGTTCGGAGGATAAAATATTTTGCTTTTCATATAGTGCCTGAACCAGCTTGTAAGCAATCCCCGCACCGCACAGTTCCTGAAACGGATACGGACAGTCCTCTTGCTTATGGTCAATGATTGCGTCTGCCGGCGGCAGACATCCCTGTATATCATGATGATCGGTTACAATCACTTTCAGACCCTGTTCTTTGGCATAGGCAATTTCATCCGCCGCTGCAATCCCATTGTCACAAGTCAATACCATTGTGCAGTCTTTTTCTATCGCTTCCTCGATAATGCGTCTGTTTAGCCCATACCCCTCCGATACACGCTCAGGAGTAAAGATTTCGCATGTCAGCCCGATTCTTTCCAAACCCTTTTTCAATATATATGCGGCAAAGATGCCGTCACAGTCAAAATCAGAAGAAACCGCTATTTTACCGCCGGCTTCTTTCATAATCATCTCTGACGCGATTTCCATATCCTTTAAAAGCCACGGAGAATATAAATCCTCCAGCGTTGCATATAAAAACCTTTCTATTTCTTCTTCACTCCGCACTCCCCGGTTGACCATCAGACGAATCGTCACCGGATCAAGATGAAAGTGTTCCGCAAGAGATTTGAAATCCTCTTTTACCATCTTTTGAATCCATTTTTCAGTTTTCTTCCGTGTATTTCGTGTCGCCATAAAAACCCTTCATTTCCGGCGCATCTGCACCGGCTGCCGTTTATTTTTGAAATAAGTACATATCCTCCGTCCGCAGATGATTCCGCATCGCACGGAGCGGCTTATATTTGTTTTATTTTACATCAAGCGTATCCGGTTTGCAAGTCAAGAATAGATTGCATTTTACAAACATTTTGTGTTATCCTTGTAAATACCAAAATACAAAGAATTTCGGTGTTGTATATATTTTAACTAAGGAATTACGCTGTCTGTATAGAAACGGAGAAAACTTAATATGAAATGGATTAAATTCACACTGGAAACAACAACGGAAGCCACTGATTTACTAAGCTATGAGCTTAGCCGAATCGGCATAGAGGGGATTGAAATAGAAGACCGTCTGCCTGCCGGCAATGAAGAACGCGCTTTGGAACTGGGAGAAATCCTGCCGGTACGTGAAGCGGACGACGGTACGGCAACCATACATTTTTATCTGGAACCCCCCTGTGATATCGAAAAACGGCTGAAACAGGTAAATGATATCTTCCGCGAAGCTTCTGACTATACCGATATAGGAAAAGGAACGGTTCATGCGGCAGAAACTCCCGACATTGACTGGGTAAGCAACTGGAAACAATATTTTAAGCCGTTCCGTGCGACAGAGAATATTATCATTAAACCAACTTGGGAATCTGCCGAAAAAGAGTCGGATACCGATATCATCATTGAAATTGACCCGGATACCGCCTTTGGCACCGGTTCTCATGAAACCACCCTGCTTTGTCTGCAGGCACTTGAAAAATATCAGAAACAAAAAATGCGGATTTTGGATGTTGGCTGCGGCAGCGGCATTCTTACGGTTGTCGCCTGCAAACTGGGCGCCGGCAGTGCCACTGCCGTTGATATTGATGAAACGGCAGTGAAAATTGCCGGTAAAAATCTTGCCGTAAATCATATTTCAAACGCCAAACTGCTTACCGGCAATCTGATAGACAATGAAAAATTACGGGAACAAATAGGTTTTGGGTGTTTTGATATGGTCTTAGCCAATATCCTTGCCGATATACTGATTCCGCTTTCTTCCGTCATACGTCCGCATATGAAAAAAGACGGACTTTTCGTCACCTCCGGTATTATTAACACGAAGGCGGACGAAGTCCGTCAGGCACTCCTCCGTAACCATTTTGAAATCATTGATACACTTACAATGAAGGAGTGGGTTTCTTTTATTGTGAAATGAATTTATTGTGATTCCGTTTTCATCTGTAATACATCTTCACAGGAACATAACAACTTTTCCGGTACCCCTTATCTTCTCTTTTTATTCTTTCTTCCGAGCTTATTTAAGTGGAACCATATTGTTCCCGCCCAGCATACGGACGTATAGGCACCGCAGATGATACCCGCAAGCAGCGGAATCGAAAATTGGCGCACACTGTCCACACCGAGGATTACCAGCATCACTACCGTAATCGCTGTGGTGACAGACGTATTGATGCTCCGGCTTAGGGTCTGGGTAATGCTTTCGTTGACCAATTCCGCAACATCCGAGCGGTTTCCTGCCTTTTTACGGTTTTCACGTATACGGTCAAAGATAACGATCGTTGAGTTGATGGAATAACCGACAATCGTCAGCATCACGGCAATGAATGTGCTTCCGACCAGTATAAACGTACTGAACACCGCATAAATCATCAGGACTACGATAACATCATGGAGCAAGGCAAGTACCGAGCTTGCACCGAATGCAAAGTTACGGAAACGAATCCAGATATAAATCAGCATACACAGACCCGCAACCAAGACGGCAACGACAGCATCTTTTCTCATTTCACTGCTGACTGTTTCACTGATACTCTCGGCTTCAATATCCTCCGCTTTCACCTTCAGCTTAGAAATCAATTCGTCATGCAATGTCTTCTCCTGCTCATCCGACAATTTCGTTGTACGTGCAATAACCTTATACTGGTCATTTACGGTTGAAATCTCAGGGGTAAGATTAACGGTTGATTGAACTAGATCTTCCACTTCCTGTTTCTTTTCATCCATTTTCACCGAGCTGTCAAATGTGATACTGGTAGACGTACCTCCCTGAAAATCCAAGCTGTAATTCAGAATCGCACCGTCTTTTACATAATTGAATACCAATCCGCCGATACAAAGCAGGAACAACACGGATGATATGAGTATATACTTCTTTATATTTCCGACAAAATTAATCGCAGGTCTTTCTTTCTTGATTCCGTAGAGCTTTTCGCTGTCCAAGCCCATATTGACAAACGCAGTCATAATAAATCTGGTGACAAATAACGCGGTGACCATCGAAACCACAATACTGATTCCCAATGTTTCGGCAAAGCCTTTCACCGTACCGGAACCCATCAGATACAATACGACTGCCGCAATCAATGTTGTTACGTTACCGTCAATGATTGCAGAAAGCGCTTTCTCATATCCTATCTTGATGGCGGAAGCTACCGTTTTGCCCGTACCGATTTCCTCTTTGATACGGGTAAATACAATAACATTGGCATCCACCGCCATACCCACACCGAGAATAATACCCGCAATACCCGGAAGCGTAAGCGTTACGTTGAATACATTCAATGCAAGCAGCACCAGTACAATGTACATAAGCAGGGCAAGCGATGACGCAACACCCGGCAGACGGTACATAATAATCATAAAGATAATGACCAGTACCAAGCCGATTACGCCGGCAATCAGGCTGGTATTTAATGAAGTCAGTCCCAGCTTTGCGCCTACGATATTATGCCGGATATTCTTCAATTCCAGGGGCAATGCGCCGATACGGATCAGGGACGCCAGTTCATCCGCTTCCTCATATGTTTTAAAACCGCCGCTGATTTGTGCATTTCCGTCACTGATAACAGACTGTACGACCGGCGCGGATATTTCATTGCCGTCATAGAGAATACTGATCGGCTTCTCCTGACCGACAAGCTCTTCCGTCGCTTTTCTGAAATTTTTCGTTCCTTTTCCGTTCAGTGTGAGCGCCACTACATGCTCATTGATTCCGGTCTGCGGATTTTGTTGTGTTTCCGCCGTCGCCGTTTTGACTTGGGAACCATCGATTACGACTTTTCCGTCCGGATCTTTAAACTCCAAAGAACCCGCTTTCCCAAGCTTGTCCAATATTTCCTGCGGGTTGTCCACATCAGGGACATCAATCGTCACCCGGTTGGTTCCCTCTTTATAAACCGATGCTTCCGTGCTTTCCCCTTCCACACGTTTCTGCATCTTATAAACCGTGTCAGACATTTTTTGCTGCATATCCGCAGGCTCAGGGCTTACTACAGCTTCATACGTAACGCTGACACCTCCTGCCAAATCCAGACCCAAACGAATATTTTTCAAACTTCCTAAATGCTTGCTTCCGATTCCTACATACGAAAGCGTACCAAATAGTCCGACTAAAAGAATACTGAGTATCAAGTACAAAACACCTTTTGTTTTACTGTTCATCACGTTTCTCCTTTGACTTTAATTTAAACATTCCGATTATAGCACATTCTTTTTGAATCCACAAGCACAACATACGCATTGTTCTTAATATTTTCACAATTTTTAGGTAAAATACTCTTATGCAAAGGAGGCAACCCAATGAATTTTAATAAATTTACCCAAAAATCAGTACAGGTTATCAATGATTTAGAAAAAACAGCATATGATTTCGGGAATCAGGAAATCACACAGATGCATTTGCTTTATATTCTCCTGACCGTCAGCGACAGTTTGATCACCGGTCTTTTGGAAAAACAGAACGTCGATACCGGAAGCTTTCTTTCCGAAACGGAAGACTTTATTGAAAGACAGCCGAAAGTGTCCGGCGGTCAGGTTTATATCGGCAATCCATTAAACAAAGTATTGATATATGCCGAAAATGAAGCAAAATCCATGGGGGACGAGTACGTTTCGGCGGAACACCTTTTTCTGTCCATGATATCACATGCGGATAAGGAAATAAACAAGCTGTTCAAGAAGTTCCAAATTGACCGCCAAAGCTTTTTATCCGCATTGTCAAAAGTCCGGGGCAACCAGAAAATTACTACGGATAATCCCGAAGCTATTTATGAAAGCTTAGAAAAGTACGGTTATGATTTGGTCGAAAAAGCAACGGCACAGCAACTGGACCCGGTGATCGGCAGGGATGCGGAGATCCGGAATATGATCCGTATCCTATCCCGCAAAACAAAAAATAACCCGGTTCTGATCGGGGAACCCGGCGTCGGGAAAACGGCGGCCGTAGAAGGGCTGGCACAGCGGATTGTGCGCGGCGATGTCCCGGACTCTTTATCGGATAAAAAAATCTTTGCCTTGGATATGGGCGCATTAATCGCCGGTGCGAAATACCGGGGTGAATTTGAAGAACGCCTAAAGGCGGTTCTTCAGGAAGTGAAAGAAAGCGACGGGCAGACGATTCTTTTTGTCGATGAGCTTCATACGATTGTCGGCACCGGCAAAACCGAAGGCTCGATGGATGCCGGCAATATGCTGAAACCGATGCTGGCACGCGGTGAGCTTCACTGTATCGGTGCGACAACCCTAAATGAATACCGATTGTACATTGAAAAGGACAGCGCATTGGAACGCCGTTTCCAGCCGGTCATGGTAGACGAACCGACGGTTGGGGATACCATTTCCATCCTGCGGGGACTGCGGGACCGCTACGAGGTTTTCCACGGCGTCAAAATAGCGGACTCCGCACTTGTTTCCGCCGCCGTACTGTCCGACCGCTATATTACGGACCGGTTCCTGCCGGATAAGGCAATTGATTTGGTTGACGAGGCATGTGCCCTGATTAAAACAGAACTGGACTCGCTCCCCACTGAGTTAGATGATATACAACGCCGAATCATGCAGATGGAAATCGAAGAAGCCGCGCTGAAAAATGAAACCAACCGGCTCAGTCTGGAACGGCTTGAAAATCTCCAAAAGGATCTGGCAGAGCTGCGTGACAATTTTTCTGCCGCCAAAGCCAAATGGGACAGCGAAAAAGATGCGGTTTCAAAAGTACGCGACTTAAAAGAGCAGCTGGAGCATGTTCATAATGAAATTGAAGTGGCTAAACACAACTATGATTTGGAGAAGGCTGCCGAACTGCAATACGGGGATTACCCGCGTCTTCAAAATGAACTGAAGCTTGCCGAGGAATCCCTCGCTTCCAATCAAAACTCCATGGTTCATGAAAGTGTATCCGAAGAAGAAATTGCAAAAATCGTTTCCCGGTGGACAGGAATTCCGATTTCCCGTCTGACCGAATCGGAACGGAACAAAACCTTAAACTTGGACAAAGAACTTCACAAACGGGTTGTGGGGCAGGATGAGGGCGTTACAAAAGTAACCGAAGCCATTATCCGGTCAAAAGCCGGCATCAAGGATCCGTCAAAACCGATCGGCTCTTTTCTCTTCCTTGGTCCGACCGGCGTCGGAAAGACCGAGCTTGCCAAAAGTCTGGCAGAAAGCTTATTTGATAACGAACAGAACATGGTACGGATTGACATGAGTGAATACATGGAGAAGCATTCTGTGTCCCGATTAATCGGCGCACCTCCGGGTTATGTCGGTTATGAGGAGGGCGGTCAGCTTACCGAAACCGTAAGGCGGAAGCCTTATTCGGTCGTACTGTTTGATGAAATAGAAAAGGCGAATCCCGAAGTCTTTAACGTACTGCTTCAAGTTCTGGATGACGGACGGATTACAGACTCCAACGGCAGAACCGTGGACTTTAAAAATACAATCCTGATTATGACCTCCAATCTCGGCTCGGATTATCTGCTGGAGGGGATACGTGAGAACGGTGAAATTACGGAACGAACAAGGCAGATGGTAATGTCTGAATTACACAAAAGCTTCCGTCCGGAATTTCTGAACCGTCTGGATGAAATTGTGATTTTCAAACCCTTGAGCAAAGAAAATATATCGGGGATACTTGATTTACTGGTTGCCGATATCAATCAGCGATTAACCGGTAAAGAACTTGTTATTTCTCTCAGTGACGAAGCAAAGCAGTTTATTACCGAACACGCCTATGACCCTTCCTATGGCGCAAGACCACTGAAACGGTATTTGCAGAAAAATGCGGAAACCCTTTTGGCAAGAAAAATTTTGGCAGAGGAAGTTTCTGCCGGTGATAAACTGGAAATCAAAATAAAGAACCAAAAATTAAGCATATAATCCATAATCACACAGAAAACTAAGTAGATTCCCTAGATCAGTACAGGTGAACCGGCGACAAGACTGTCAAATCAAAACGGTAATCCAAACATGATACAATTGCAATCCTATGAAATCAGATTGCAATTGTATCATGTTTGAAAATATGATATAATTATTTTTAATTATAGAAGGAAGGATGCACAAATGACAGTTAAATCAAAAAATTCCAAAAACTTACGGATCGAGTTGGAACAACTCAGCCGGTCCGATGACTTTAGAACTATACATAATATTGATCAATTACCGGAGGGGGAGCAAGAAACAGCCCGCTTAGTGAATCAAATCCTGCATAACTATAAATTAAGTACCGGCAAACGGGAAACCTTGAATTTATTGGCTTCGTTGAAATCAATTCTCAACGGTTTAGACGCTATTATTTTGGTTACCGTCCCCGAAACAGGCGAAATCATTTTCCTCAATGACCGCTGCAAGGAGTTTAACAACGTCAAGGGGGACGGTGTCGGAAAGTATTGCTATGAGTTTTTAGTAGGCAATAAAGAACGGTGTGTCGGCTGTCCGAGTAAACAGTTTAAAGAGGATCCTGACAAAATCGTACAATGGGACGCCGTTAATTTTGTGGAAAACCGGACTTGCCGTATGACATCAATGTTAATCGACTGGCCGACCGGCGAAAAGGTCCGCCTTGAGTTTGGTGTCGAAATAACCGACAGCAAACGTCAGGGAATATTACTTGAAAATATTCTTAACGGTATCGACGCTCTGATATGTGTTATTGATCCGGATACCAATATCATCCTCTTTCTCAATGACAGTATCAAGAAAAATTTCAACATAACAGGCGACGACGGTATCGGGCAGTTGTGCCATAAATTTCTCCAAGGCAGGGACGAACCGTGTCCTTCCTGTCCTTATCTTGAACTGCGTGCAAACCCGGATAAGGTTGTCATATGGGAACACAAAGAATCCATAAACGGCAGCTTATTACTTAAAACAGCGAGAATGATTGACTGGACCAACGGAAGAAAAGCACACCTTGAATATGCCATAGACATAACCGAACTAAGGAATATGGAGAAAAATATCATGAAACTGGAATCGGAGGTCGAAAAACTCTACTACGATCCCTTAACAGAAATATACAGCCGCCGTTATTTTGAAGAAAACATTGGGACCCTAATAAGTTCTCAGGCGAAAAACACCGGTACCTTAAGTCTTATGATGATTGACATCGACTATTTCAAAAACTACAACGATACCTACGGTCATATCAAAGGAGATGACTGCCTGAAAATCATTGCGGAAATCCTGAAAAATTGTATTACAAAAAAAGACGATTTCGTTGCACGCTACGGCGGCGAAGAATTTGTCGTTGCTTTACCTGACACAAACGAACACGACGCCCGTTTGATGGCTGTCAAAATGCTTGACAGTATACAAAACCGTAACATCCCCCACGAAAAAAGCGAAGCCGCGGACTGCGTCACCGTTTCCATCGGTGTGGTAACCGGTCATGTCAACATGAATACTACCTACATCCGAAAGGATTTCCTGAAATGCGCCGATGAAATGCTGTATAAATCCAAACAAGGCGGCCGGAACAGATACACTTTCACCGCCCTGTAACCAACACTTACTCCCAAATCGTTTCATCCTCCGTAAACCCGTCATCCGGATCCTCTTCCGCATCATCGTCGTCTTCATCATCCGGATCGTCTTCTATCGGTTCTTCCGGTTCCTCGGTCGGATACGTGATATCAATGGAATCATTGTCCGTTCTGTTGTTGTTCTTTTTCTTCTTTTTCGGTTTATCATTATTGTCCGGTTCTTTATTGTAATCATCCGGCGGCCGCCACGGAGGCGGCGTCGATTTCTTTGCTTTCTCTACATGTGTAAGTTCAAATTGTCTTTTCTCCAGCTTCTCATGCAACTCCGTCATAAATTCATTCCATGTTCTGCCCGGATAGGTTGCCCCATAAAGATCTGCCACTTCGCGCGGCTGGTCATAACCAATCCAAACTGCCGTTGTATAATACGGAGTAAATCCGCAAAACCACCCGTCTTTTTTGTCATTCGTCGTTCCGGTTTTTCCCGCACATGCCATATCATTCGGAAGTCCAAGTCCCCTTCCCGTTCCGTTTGTAAATACGCCCTGTAATATATCGACCATTTCATTTGCCGCGGATGCCGTATAAACCTCCGTTTCCTCCACATCATCCGAAACGATAACTTCTCCTTCCGAATCCAGTATTTTGATAATACATGTCGGCTCGCGGAACATTCCGTCATTTTCTAACGCCGAATAACCGGACGCCATTTCGACCGGGCTGCAGCCGTATGTGAACCCGCCCAATGAGGAAGCCAGATAATAGTCATCCGGAGCAATTCTTGCAAAACCCATATCCAATAGATATTGGAGTCCTACGGAGGGTGTTAATTCGCGGTAAAGCTCCCATGCAACTGTATTCCTTGATTTTTCTACCGCACTGCGGAGTGTGATCGTGCCGGAATATGTTCTGTCGTCATTGGAGGGACCGCCTTTTCTCTTTTTATCTTCCACATAGGAATTAGCAGAATAGCCGCGTTCCAAAGACGGCGTATAAACAAGCAGCGGCTTAATGGAACTGCCGGGCTGCCGATAAGTCTGAAAACCGCGGTTTAAGGTATAACCCTCTGTCTTTTGGCTTCTGCCGCCGACAATGGCAACGACACGGCCGTCTTTATTGTCAATACATGCGGCGGCACCCTGCATTTTAAATGTACCCTCCGAATCCTTTTCCTTAAAGGAGGAGAGATTATGGTCAATCGCTTTTTGAAGTTTATTCTGTATACTCAAATCAATGGAAGTATAAATACGGTACCCTGCGCTGAATAATTTCTTTTGTGCGGCGGCATATTTATCGTCATACATTTCGTTGTATTCTTCTTGTTCCTTTTCCGTGTCAAATTGATTCCGGAAAATAAATCCGTCTTTTTTCATGATTTCCCGCGTAGCACAGCGCGTAATAAAAGTCTGGACATAGTTTCTCCGCTTTATTTCCTGAAGCTTCAGTTTAATCTTCTCATGATATGCTTCATCATACTCTACATTGGATATGAAACCTTCTTCAAGCATCTGATCCAGAATACGCCTTTTTCTGTTTTCGGTATTTTCTTTGCGCTTGACCGGATTATAAAGGGTCGGATTGTTCGGTATGGCACATAAAAAACAGATCTCACCTAAAGACAACTCGGATGCCGACTTGCTGAAATATCCTTTTGCCGCAGCTTCAATCCCATAATAACCGTTAGCAAAATAGATATTGTTCAAGTAAAACTCCAAAATCTGGATTTTGGAATACTTCTTTTCTAATTCCAATGCGATAAATATTTCTCTTATTTTCCGTTCATAATTTACATCCTGCGTCAAAAAAATCTCTCTGGCAAGCTGCTGGGTAATCGTACTCGCCCCTTGGGTAATCTCCCCGCTGTTTTGAATCAGTGCCTGAACAGCCCTCAGATTCGCATAAACATCAATTCCGCCGTGTGAATAGAACTTCCTGTCTTCTGTTACAACCATAGCGTCGATTGCCCATTGCGGAATATCCGCATATTTTAAATAATAGACATCCTTTTCACCGCGCAGAACTGCTACCTGTTTTCCCCTCGAATTATAAGCAATGGAGGTTTCAGCGGCACGAAACGTACTTTCTGTTGATTCGTTTACCGCCTTAATCGCATCCTCCTGCATAGCAAAAATATCTTTCCCTTCTATAAAGTAAAATATGATACCCCCGATTAACATACTCAATAGAAGAAACAGAATAAAAAATTTTATACCAAGCCCTAACCGGCGCCGGAACTTACTTTTTGGCTTTTTAGGTTTTTTCTGTTTTTTCTGCTTTTTTTCCATTACAACCCTCCCAGATTTATGAAACGATAACAAAAATTTAATTACGGATTCTCACTTTGATTATACTATAGATTATGTAAAACGTAAACATAACGTGCGGTTTCATAGTCTTGCACTGTTCAAATCACCTTTTTATCTTTCCAGCGTCCCGAACGGTAACGATAGAAAGCATACGCAAGTCCAAGCAGCCAGCCCAGCGAAACAGAGTACCAGACGATTTCTTTTCCCACCAATCCAACAAATGCATAAGACAAAACAACCCGCGCAGAAAAGTTAGCCAGCGTACATCTCATGAATCCGGTCATATCTCCCGAACCACGCAGTATTCCGTTAAATATATTCATGGTTCCCATTAAAACATAGCATACCCCAACCACACGCAAATAACTCATGCCAACTTCTATCACTCCGGGATTACTTTGATCATTTACAAAACCGCGTATAAATACGTCGCCCCAGATCAGTAAAGCCAGCGTAACGATTACCGCAATCGTATTTGACATAATCAACCCGGCTTTTAAGCCCTGACGAATCCGGGTAATTTTGCCGGCACCCATATTCTGAGCCGTAAAATTTGACACGGCATTCCCGATATTTATCATCGGTACAACCGCTACCATATCAATTTTGGTTGCCGCTGTAAATCCGGCTACCACAATCGTCCCATATCCGTTGACGAGCACCTGAACACATATCACGCCAACCGATACAATGGATTGCTGGATAATTGACGGAACCGCAACCCGGAAAATCGTCCTTAATTTTTGAATATCAAAATATTTCCATCCTTTTTCTATTTTCATTTTCTTTAAACGCCCGATCAGTACAAAAAATGATAAAACGGCGGATATCCCTTGTGCAATCAATGTGGCATAAGCAACCCCGGCAACACCCATCCCAAACTCTATCACAAAATACAAATCCAATCCGATATTGACAATTGACGACAATACCAAAAAGAAAAACGGAATCATGGAACTTCCCAAGGCGTTATAAATTGCATTCAGGGCATTATATAAAAAAAGAAAAAAGAGTCCCGCAAAATAGATGCTAAGATACGTAGAAGCCTGATCCATCATATCCGGCGGCGTTTGCATAAATGTCAGGATCATCCGGTTAAAAACGACCCCGATCAATGATAAAAGAGCACTGACACCGCCTGCAAACAATAAAATCGTATAAATACATGATTTCATTTCCACTAATTTTTTGGCACCGAAATACTGTGATATTACAACCGATGCCCCGATACTCAATCCCATAGCAAGCGCGATAAACAAAAATGAAATCGCCGAGGAAGCACCCACCGCTCCCAATGCCTTTTCCCCGACAAAATTACCTACCACAATCGAGTCGACTATATTATATAATTGTTGAAATATGTTTCCTAACACTACCGGAATCGCGAAAAAAAACAAGGTTTTTCCCGGATTTCCTATTGTCATATCTTTAGCCATATGTTCTCCT
>DBDL01000032.1:16995-38861 GCA_002293545.1 Lachnoclostridium sp. UBA933
TCATAAATGCAAGGGTTCTTGACATTCTCCCCAAGGGGATTTATAATAATACTGCTCCGCAGGCACATTTTCTTTGCCTTTGCGGAAGTTAATACAAAAAGCAGTGTGAAACAAAACCATTTCACACTTTTATGCGCAAAAACGTACGCAGGAATGGGGAATATTATGACAAAAATTTTAGAAACAATCTCTCTGTTAGGTATTGTTCCCGTCATCGCATTGCAGAATGCAGACGACGCCGAACCTTTAGCGAAAGCACTGTGTGACGGAGGCTTACCGGCTGCAGAAGTCACCTTTCGGACCGAAGCCGCAGAAAAATCCATCCGTACTATCGCGGACAAATTTCCGGACATGCTTGTCGGAGCCGGTACGGTCCTGACGACCGAACAAGTTGACAAAGCCATTTCAGCAGGCGCAAAATTCATCGTAAGCCCCGGATGTAATCCCAAAATCATCCGCTATTGCATCGACAGAAAAATCGACATTGTACCGGGCTGCGCAAATGCAAGCGATATTGAACAGGCACTGGAATGCGGGTTAGACACGGTAAAATTTTTCCCGGCAGAAGACGCCGGCGGACTTTCCATGATCAAAGCTTTATCCGCACCTTACTCAAATGTGAAATTTATGCCGACCGGCGGAATCAATGCCAAAAATATAAATTCCTATTTATCTTTTAGGAAAATAATCGCATGCGGCGGAAGCTGGATGGTAAATAAAGAATTGATCCGGACGGGTGAGTTTGAAAAGATAACCGCGCTGACAAAAGAAGCGATTCAAACGATGCTTGGATTCCGGATAAAAAGCATTGGGAGCTCTCTTTCCAAAAACATTTTGAAAGGCATTTTTGGCGGAGAAAGAGGAACCGTCGTATTACAGACAACTGACATACGCCGTGCCGTTTATCATTTAGAAATGCAGGGATTTGCATTTGATATGAGTAGGGCAGGGTATGGTGATGAAAAAGAAATGATTTCCGTATATTTCAAAGATACGGGAGGAATGGATGTTAAGCTTGTATGTTAAACCCGCCATTGTACGCTCATCCTATGCCTATGTGTCAGCTTAATTTATGGATAACGAGAAATATAAAATATTAATAATATCTACGGAGGAAGTGTTTATGAGGAAAAAAGTAATTACATTTGGGGAAATNNGCTATTTGGGGAAATCATGCTGCGTCTTGCACCGGAAGGCTATTACCGCTTTGTTCAGGCAGATAAATACCAGGCAACTTTCGGCGGCGGCGAAGCCAATGTTGCGGTATCTCTTGCAAACTACGGTCTGGAAACCGGCTTTGTAACCAAACTGCCCAAACATGAAATCGGTCAGGCGGCTGTAAACACCTTGCGTAAGTTCGGCGTAGACACATCAAATATAACCCGCGGAGGCGACCGGGTCGGCATTTATTTTTTGGAAAAAGGTGCCAGCCAGCGTCCTTCTAAAGTGATTTACGACCGGGCAGGTTCTGCCATTGCCTCCGCCGTNNNAGAGGTATCCTGGTTTCATTTTACCGGCATCACACCCGCACTCGGCGGCAGCGTCGCCGAAATCTGTCTTGAAGCCTGCCGGAAAGCACATGAAAAGGGCATTACGATAAGCTGTGACTTAAATTACCGCAAAAACCTGTGGTCAAAAGAAAAAGCCGGAAAGGTAATGAAAGACCTTTGCAGCTATGTCGATGTCTGCATTGCCAATGAAGAAGACGCGGCAGATGTATTCGGAATTGAATCGGAAGGCACGGATGTTACAGCCGGACAAGTGAATCACGAGGGCTATAAAGATGTGGCAAAAAAGCTTGCGGAACGTTTCGGCTTTTCAAAAGTTGCCGTCACATTAAGGGAATCCCTTTCCGCCAATGATAATAACTGGGCGGGAATGCTGTATGACGGCAGTGGTTTTTATTTCAGCAAAAAGTATCCCGTCCATATTGTTGACCGCGTAGGCGGCGGTGATTCGTTCGGCGCAGGATTGATTTACGCTTCGCTCTCGGAATTTTCTCCTCAGGATACCATTGAATATGCGGTTGCGGCAAGCTGTCTGAAGCACAGTATTGAAGGCGATTTCAACTTGGTTTCCGCAGACGAGGTTAAGAAACTGGCAGGCGGCGACGCTTCGGGGCGGGTGCAGAGGTAATTATGGGTTTCAGAAATATATTTGGTAATATACCGGATAAAAATCTGAAATTATACCTTGCCCGCCACAATATATATTTCACCTGATATTTCCGGGTATTTCTCTCCCAGTTTGAAAAAAGCGTTTAACATCCCTATTGTCCAATCCTTTTCAAGCTGGGCGTCAGAAAGCGGCTTCAGCCAATAACCTCCGCTTTCTAAAACCCGGCATTCCGCTGACTGAAAGCATTCTTTTAATGTATCCATGCAAAATACCCTGCGATGACCATGACGATGATCTTTTTCGCTGAAATCATCCAAATGCTTCAGCAAGCCCATTTCCAATGCTGCCTGGCGATGAATACTGTTAGCGTTCGGTACTGCCGTGAGAATAACCCCGTCATCCTCAAGCCAGTCCTTACAGCGTTTCAATAGCCTAACGGGATCTATCACATGCTCCAGCACATGCCCCAGCAAGATGTTTGAAAATTTTTGTGACGGCATAAACTCCTCAAACAGAGAAGAATATGCATGTATGTCAGGAAAACGTTTTTTAATGGAATCAATAAAAAAGACACTGCCGTCTACCGCAGTATAATCATTCTTGTAATGCGGATATATAATTTCCGTCATAATCCCTTCTGCAGGTCCAAGTTCAAGAACACTGCCCGGAACCATATATTTCATAAAAACCTGACCGCCATATTGTGCGCTTAGTTTACCGGTACCTTTTCCGTAAATTGATTTCCCGGCAATATCCTTTAACCGTTTCAATTCATCTATTGTACTATTTTCATCCATAACTGTCACTCCTTAAAATATTTATCATTTTGCTCAAATACCAATCCTCATCTGCTTTCAAGCATTTTCATTCTATTTCAATATTAGCTCCACAATGCCGCTTTTCTGTCTTTTACTAGAGTATATCCTAACACAGATGCAAAGTCAATATACTGTCCTTTCCTGTTGGTGTCAAGTAAACGCCGGCAAAAATATTTTACATAAAATCCCCCCATTCTTCTCGTTTTTTATCCGGGTACCGCCTCCTGCATCAGTCTGGTCCAAGTTGCGCACCCGACAATTCCGTCTGCGCCAAGACCCCTGCTTCTCTGAAAAGAAATCACGGCATTTCTCGTTGCATTCCCGAAAATCCCGTCCAAACCTCCCGTTGAAAACCCTAAGCTGTTTAATGCGTCCTGAAGTACCAAAACATAGTTTCCGATACTTCCGGTATAAAGATAGGGATATCCTCCCGATGCACAAGCCGGCGTTCCGCTTCTCCGATCAAAGTGCACCCATCTGGGACTGATGGATACCGGCTCGACATACCCCCAAAGTCCGGAGTTTACTGCAAGTGAACGCATTTGTGCCCTCTGGGCATTGGTCAAATTCTGTGCCACATCAAAGGAAGTTCCCGCATAGTGCTGTGACTGTTTGGAATGTCCTCCCTCCGTCGGTCTTTTAAATGCAAATCCTACACTGATTGGTTTTCCGTATAATGCACGGAAACGATTCCATGTTTGCATTGTCCTTTTATCCGTCCACAGCGTGTCACTTCTGCTCGAACCCCTGAATTCCCCGACTTTCAATGTGTTTCCTGTATTATAAGGCATTGGTTCATTTTCATCCCGATAATATGTTTCCATTCTGTTTTCATCATTATTATAAACTTTAACGACTGCCATTTTACCCTCGATTGAAATATTTTACTATATATTATGAGTGGAAAAGTTGTTGTGTGAGTGTCACGTAAGGCAATGGATTGCATAAGATACAATGGGTGATGCTATGGAGCTTTTACAAGTAGGTTCAAGGGGACCAACGGTAGAATTATTACAAAGTATCCTAAAAAAAATCGGATATTATAATGGAATCATTGACGGAATTTTCGGACAGCAAACAAAAGACAGCGTAATTTATTTTCAAAATAATTTTGGTTTGGTTTCTGATGGTATCGCAGGAAATAATACCTGGAACGCATTAAGACCATATCGCGACGGTTATACAAACTATACGATAAAAAACGGCGATACATTATATAAAATTTCTCATTACTATTCGACATCCGTTGCCCGCATCATGGCGGCAAATCCCGGTATTAATCCAAATAATCTGCAACCCGGTCAGCGGATTACCGTGCCTTTCGGGACAGTAATCCCTACGGATATAAGTTATACCTCCGATGTTCTTGAAATGAATCTGAATGCACTGAAAACCATATATCCATTTATAAAAACCGGTTCCGCCGGTTCCAGCGTTCTTCAAAATACCCTTTATTATGTCAAACTCGGAACCGGACAAAAAGAAGTCTTTTATTGTGCTTCCTACCATGCAAATGAGTGGATAACCACACCGGTTCTCATGAAATTTATCGAAAATTTTTCTAAAGCTTATGTTGAAAACAGTACAATCTACGGTTACAGCGCCGCAGAAATATTTGATAAGGTTTCTATTTACCTTATCCCTATGGTAAATCCTGACGGTGTCAATCTGGTGACGGGAAAATTCGGCGAGAATACGGCGGCTTATCAAAACGCCGCAAAGATAGCCGCTGATTATTCATTTCTCCCATTCCCAAACGGATGGAAAGCAAACATCCGCGGGGTTGATTTGAACTTACAATATCCTGCCAACTGGGAAATTGCCAGGGAATTGAAATTCCAACAGGGCTATATAAGTCCCGCTCCGCGTGATTTCGTTGGTTATGCCCCGTTGACCGAGCCGGAATCCAAAGCCGTCCGTTCCTTTACATTAAGTCATGATTTTCGTCTGATTCTCACCTATCATACACAGGGAAATATTATTTACTGGCAGTATCTTGATTATGAACCGCCTTATTCTTATGAAATCGGAAACTGTTTTGCAGAGGCAAGCGGTTACCTGCTGGAATCCACTCCTTATTATTCCAGCTTTGCCGGATACAAGGATTGGTTTATCCAGGAATATAACCGTCCGGGGTATACAATTGAAGTAGGAAAAGGAATCAATCCTCTGAATATTTCGCAGTTTAACAGTATTTACTCCGACAATGAAGGTATATTTGTCATGGGTGCCGCTCTCTCTTGATTTATAGTTTGAAAATCTTTTGATTCCCTGTAAATTAATAAAATTTCTATTGATTTTTTTTGCTGAATTGTATATAGTATTTATATGGACAAGGCTTACGATTTCATTGAATGTAGGAGGTAGTTTTATGAATTAATCACCGGAACAAACTAAAAAGATTTTGTTGGGGAATTATAAATTTTCCCAATTGGGTTTTTCCATGTTTATCACGCGTTTAAGAAATTTATACTACAATGATTCTTCTTCTGCAAGCTTACAAAACTGTACAAGCGAGTTAAACAGTTTTCTGAAAAAATACCATACTACGATGGGCACTGATTACACACGTATATCAAGTCTTTAAAATGAGGTGAAAAGTATGTTAAAGCAATTTGACGAAGTTTCCAATATGATTTTGGAAGGTACTCCTATGCAAATAGCCGGTTCGGCGGATTTATTGAAAAAGCTCCCGAAAGGAAACTGGATCGGCGGTTCCATTGAGTATTTCATGACAGATAAGGGCGGGTTGATTTCCGACACGATGTTATATGTGGATACATTTGACGGAATAGATTTTAAAATTAACGCTTATGATAAAATTTCCATTAAAAATGTAGCGGCAGATGCTTTTGCGCATGGTTTTTCGATTGTTATTATGCCGTATTTCAGTCCTGTACTGAAAGTATATGCGGAAAAAGCACATGAGTTTGAGGATATGTTTATTAAACATATTGTGGGATGGGTTTCCGGAATCAATACGACGAAGCCAAACCAAACGCCTATTGTTATAAACGGGCAGACAGGTAATTCCGATTTGAATCAGGCAGTTGTTCTCCACCTGGCTCTTCCTTCCGAAAGAAATGTAAATGTCGGTATCATCAATATATTTACGCCGGATGAAAACTCTCCGGTAATTGAATTTGAATCTGACGGGTTCCAAATAGACAAATGCCTGATAGACGGAAAAGAAGCGGTACTTTCCGATTATATGAAAGAGCATAATATTGACAAGAAGTTTCCGCTCATCGGCGACTATGCCGGTAATGGCATCAATGTCGCATTCAGCGCTGCGGATAGTGATTCACTTCAATTAGCCTCCCCGGTATTCCGGAATATAAAGTACCGGTTTGCCAACACGATAACCGATTATGCCAATGAATTCAATCTTCAGCTTGCAAAGTTTAAAGGGATAAAACCCATCTTTTCGTGTAATTGCAGTTTGAACTTCATGTATGGACAATTGAAAGGCAAAAAAATAGATACCTTTTTCGGACCCTGTACCTTCGGTGAAATCGCTTATCAATTTTTGAGTCAAACCTTGGTATATGTGATTGTCACCTAATTAAAATGCAGAAAATATCATAACTATTTAGATATTACAGCAGACAGGAGTTGGAGATAATTTATTTTTTTGAAAATCTGTTAAACCTTGATACGCGTTCCATCATCGGCATTCTTGTATGGGGGAACTTAGCAACCGGTATTATCGCTTATTTATATTTTTTATTTAGTGAACATAAAATAACATTTAATCATATCATTCGTGATTTAACTATGGTTCGTTTTTTGTATACAATTGGTTTTTCCTGTTTGTTTTTAAGAGGAGATATCCCTGATTTTTTCTCTGTCAATATAGGTAATTCTCTTCTGTTTTTTTGCTTTTATATGGATGCACGTTTGATATTCACATTGATTAATGTCACAAAAAAAAGATTTCTTTTGACTGAGCTGATCTTTTTATTTGTTTCGGTTATTCTGTTTAATATTGTGGAATATTTTTATGGAAGTCCTTCCTTACGAATTTTCATGGCATCCATCTTTATTTTTTTACGGCATCTGCTTCCGACCATTTTACTTTTACTCGCAAAATCAACAAGCGTTTTCAAAAAAAGTATCAGTATCTTTTATATTTTTTTACTGCTTGCGCTAGTCCCCAGAGCGGTTGAATCTTATTTTAGTCATTCCGTCAGCCTGCATACGTCAAACTATTATCAGACATTATTATTTGTTTCTTTAGCATTGATGATGATTTCAAATACAATTGTTTGTCTGCTTTTTGTAAAAGAGCAAAACGATAAGATGATAAAACAGATGGCTACCTATGATTATCTGACAAATGTCATGAACCGCCACAGCTTTTNNNNCGTACTTCGATGGCAGTCTTATTTTTTGATATTGATTATTTCAAGAAAATCAACGATACTTACGGTCATTCTTTTGGTGACGAGGTATTGCAAATGATTGCGGGCATTATAAATAAATGCATTAATCCCTCGGACTTGTGCTGCCGGTACGGCGGCGAGGAATTTATCGTACTGATGAATCATTCCATAACGGGTTCGGGCAAAAAAATTGCCGATCATATTTTACATAAAATTGATAATCTTACGTTTAGTTCTCATCCTGATTGTCATGTAACGATAAGTATAGGGAGCGTATCCGGTATCCCCGCGCAGGAGGAAGAATTAGACCATTATATTAAAAAAGCTGACAGCGCATTGTATCATGCCAAAAATACCGGACGAAATAAATTGGTAGAATATAAAATGACATCTTGACGTGAAAGGAATTTCTGTGTTATAATCGCTATTGTTTTGGAGGCATAGCTCAGTCGGGAGAGCGCTTGCTCGACAAGCAAGAGGTCACTGGTTCAAGCCCAGCTGTCTCCATATAGGAAAAACCGTGCAAACGACCGTGAAATGGTTGGGTGTGCGGTTTTTGGTCCAAATATGACGTCTAATCTTCGTTTGCAGCAATTGTATTGACGGACTGAATATCCACACAATATTACTTCGGGAGGAACTGAATGAAACTAATCAATTATACCAGAAATATCACACTGGAAACCACAAAATTCCCAAAGGATTTTCAGCCGGACGATGAGTTGTTTGTTCTCTGCCGGACAAGTGAAGTCGGGCTTTTTCACAATATATTTCATTTTGACGAAAGTACGATTCTTGATTGTACGGATTTGGATGAGAGCGTCCGTTATTCCAATTATGACGGTTATGATTTCGTCAGTCTGGTTCATATTGAGATGTCGGATATTGAGTTGTCGCTTCGTGAAATCAACTTTTATGTTTCCGGAAATTATTTATTGCTCATCTTTCCGGAACACAACAGTCCCAAACTCACGGCGATGGAGGAAAAACTATTGGCTTCCGCAAAGACAATTGAAAATCGTGAAACACGGATTAACGGGCTGTATTATTTGATTTTCCACAATCTGCTGACTGATTTTTTTGATACCCTGGAAAAGCTGGAAGATAATATGCAGCTTTTATCCGAAGAGATAGAAGCTTCCGTTGAAAATAACCAATTTGCATTGATCAATGATTACCGGAATATGGCTTACACGGCAAAAAAACAGATTCGGGCATTGTCTTATATCGGGGATGAGATTTTATTGGATGAGAATAATCTGATCGGGGATTCGCACATGCATTATTTCCGTAACCTGAACACACGTTTTAAGAAGCTTTATGATTTTACGGAAAGTCTGTATTCGCTTAGCAGTGAAATGCTCAACACCTTTGACAGCCGGATGACAATAAAAACAAACGATACGGTAAACAAACTGACTATTTTGACTTTGTTTTTTGGTCCTCTTACCGTCATTACAGGTATATACGGCATGAACTTCCGCCGTATGCCCGAACTTGGCTGGACATACGGCTATCCGTCCGCTTTGATACTGATGGTTATTGTCAGCTTGGTGATGTACTGTGTCCTGAAAAAGAAAAAATGGCTGTAACGGCGATCCCCTATTCACTCACAAGTGTATACGCCGATATTTTTCGTATGCGGTAAGTGATTGCCATAGAGGTCACATACGAAGTCAGTACAATGATTCCGCTGAAAAGGATAATCAGTCCGGGTTCTATAATAAACTCAGCTTTCATCGTTCCTGCGGCACGCATCCCGACTGACATAAGGGGATTTGTTGATAAGATGCCTAAAATACTTCCTATAGTCACTCCCGTTATGATTGACGGCATAAAACCAATGGTGATTTGATTCATTAACTGAAAGGTTGTATATCCAATCGCTTTTTGAATCCCTAGTTCCCGTTTTCGCTGTATTATAGAAGAATTGATAACAAAATACAATACCAGAATAACAATAAATGCCATAGCCGCCATCATGATAATACCAATTTGTGAAACAATCGACTGATAACTGCTCATTCCTTCTTCAAACAATAAGTCGATATCCATAAGGTTCCGATATTGCCCTTCAAACTCCTTTTCCAGATTTTTTATAAATCCGGCGGCGCCGATTCCCTCTTCAAGATAGATTTCCAATGTGATATGCTGAAACTGCGGGTCCGTTTTTTTATATCCGTCCGTCGTCAGCCAGGCAACCATTCCGTTCAGGTTTACTCCCTGAGTCAATCCGGTGATCAGGTATTCTACCTTTTTATCCTGATAAGTCATAACAATACTGTCACCTATCTCTTTTTCGACAGCTTCTGCAAAATGCCCGCCGATTGCAATTTCATTCCCATGCTGCGGATTTCTCCCCTCGTATACAAGATTCGTTTCCTTTTTCTCATAATCCTCCATTACACCCACACTTACTATTGTGCGATCCGATTTCATGGTTACATAGTCGAGAAACGCTGTTTTCTTCACTTCAGACATGTTTCCTATTTTATTTACCAAGTCCGTATTATCCCTGTCCGGATATAAAACCATCTGTGCATTGGAAAGCTCAGACCCCGGTACTTTGGCAAACGTAGAGGTATCAATGACTGAGTTATAAAACATGACAACGGCAAATGTCGAAGAAAAGGCAACAGCTGTTAAAATAATACAAATCATAATACTCTGCTTTGCATTTTGCACGGTTGACTTTAATGCCAGTACAAGCGGCAGCCTCCCCCTTGCCTTATCCAGCGGAATAAAGTTTTTTCTGAAATTATGAGTTAAAATACCGCCTCTCAACGCAGTGATCGGGCTGATTCTTTTCATTCGTTTTGCGGCAATCAAGGAAACAATCATAACGGCGAGCAGAAAAAAGACAACCGTAAATAAGCCAATCCCCGCATCAAATCCCTGCTCCCATAGAACGCCGGATTGTTCCGCAAAAAGTCCGGAAATGAAAGGTATTGTAAGATATGAAAGCAGAATTCCGGTTATCGTTCCCAAAAACGCTATGAAAGAAAATTGTAAAACAACAGAGGATATAATCTGGTTTGACGTATACCCTACCGATTTCAATGAACCGGTTTTCTGCATGTCCTCTTCGATACTGTTCTTAATCCGGAAACGCACTACAATAAGGCATACCGTCATAACAATCAACGAAAATACAACAATCATTATCGACATAATATCTGCCATCATAGTACGCCCCTGATCTACCATAGCCAGGTCAATACCCATTACCGAATTTTTAAATTGCTTTGTAACCAAAGCATCGTTTAATTTTGTAATTTCCCTTACGTGCGTGAGAATTTCCGAATCCGGCTTTTTCATATTGGCAAAAACAAGTTGGGTTTCACTGTCCTCCGGCAGCATTCCGCTGACTTCCCGATATGTTTCATGCGGCAAATAAATACCCATTAACATCATACTCCGGACATTAAAGTAGCTATCCTGTGTAAATCCGGCAATCGTAAGATTGACCGACCGCTCCGGAAGCTTTAATTCAAACCGATCTCCCAGTTCATAACCGCCGCTTAGTTTATATGTAATCGGTATATATGCCGGCAATTCCATATCCCTCACCGGCAATGTTTCTCCGGCGGTTTTCCATTTGGACATGGTTATTTGTTCGTCGGCATCATAAAATAAAAAATACTCTTCCCTGATTTCATCCCGAAACTTTATATCCGCCAGACACCATCTGGCATTTCGCATCTCGTATTCTGTTATATTATCATTGCCGTCCAGGTACTCTTTTATCTGACTTGAATACCCGGAAGAAGGAATTGCACAATACATATCCGATGAATTCAGGTCCTCCGTCATTTTGCTGTAATTTCCGGAGTAGTTAAAAAGCACTAACAATCCGGCATTGAGCAGCAGACCGGCAACAATAAACATGATCAAGAGCGTTACGGTATTATTTTTGGATTTGCGTATATTTGCAAAAGCAAGCATTTTCATTTTCAACCCTACCACCCCATTTCTTCTAAAAATGCTTTCAGCTTGCTATGACGTTCCGCATCACCGCTCTTATACTTTCCTAATTCGCATGTTCCATTGATTACTCCGTCACGCATATACAAAATCCGGTTGCCCCGTCTTGCCGAACGCAAATCATGCGTTACCATGATCACACTCTGCCCGCTCTCATTGACTCTTGTCAGTACATCCAAAGCCGCAGTCCCGGCGGCAGAATTCAGTGACCCGGTCGGTTCGTCCGCAAATACCACCTTCGGTTCATTAATCAATGCTCTTACAATGGCGGCACGCTGCGCCTCTCCTCCTGACAGTTGGGAAGGAAACTTCCTCCATATCTTCTCACTTAACCCCACCTGCAATAAAAGATCCTTTGCCCTTTCCACAATCTTTTTTCTGTCCTTGCTGACTAAAAGCCCTGCGGCAAGTACATTATCCAGTATGCTCATGTTATCCAAAAGAAACATCTGCTGAAATACAAAACCGCAGTTTTTACGCCGGAACACTGCCAGCTTGTCATTTGAAAGCTTTTCAATCGTTTCATTCCTAAAACGGATCTGTCCGAGCGTCGGTTTATCCATCCCGGAAAGCGCATAGAGAAGCGTTGATTTTCCGGCTCCCGAAGCCCCCATGATTACCGTATAATCCCCTTCATAAATTTCAATATTCAGATTTTTCAATACATGCTGCTGAATCCCCCCGGTTGAAAATGTTTTGCATAGCTTTTCGGTTTTAATGATTGCATTCGTCATAATCCATCCTCCTGTTTTGATATGACCTCTTGTCAAGCCGAACTTCAAGAAATCATTTTTTCAACCTTATCTTAACATGTTAATCCTTAACGGGTCTTTATCCAACCCTTAACAAATCCTTAAATTTTTTCGTTCGTCCGATGATACGATGAATCATTTAAAATACAGGAAGAATATGTTCGCTTATACAGGCTGTCATTTAAAACAGGAAATAAACACGCCGGGAATTACACTAACTGCAGGCAAATCATAACAAGAAACCCTCTTTCGGTATTATGGCAGACAATATTGCCGTACATCTTCTGTATCAGATATTTTGATATAAAAAGACCCAGTCCGGTTCCGCTTTTTCCTTTGGCATTTCCGGCACGGTAATATTTATTGAATAATAGGGGGATTTCTTCTTCCTCCACACCGGGGCCGTAATCACAAAATTCCACCTCCAGCATATTATCATTTACCCTGCCGGAAATGTAAATGGAGGTATCCGCATACTTATAGGAATTCGTTATAATATTGTCAATGATTTGCTCAAGCCTGAGCGGGTCCGCTAAGATAACACATTCCGGAATATGAAAAATTTCTGCCGACTGTTTATAATCAATATTTTTTATGAATTTTGTCAGGATGCCGCTTGATTGCTCGGAAGTATTTACTTTCAGTTCGCTGAGTTCTTCTAACGTGGCATTGAACATGTTTGTGACAAGAGAATTGATCTGATCCGCTTTTGAATTGATGGTTTCCAACTGCCGGATATCCTCTGGAGCCTTGATTTTCACTGACATTAATTCTGCGATTGCTTTGATTGATGCCACCGGTGTCTTGATATCATGACTGATTGATGCAACCAGTTCCTTTTTGCTCTGCTCCGCCAGTCTTTCATTTTCCCTTGCTCTTTTCATTTCTTCCCGCATCAAGTCAAAGCTTTCGGTAAATGCCCCAAAGATATTTTCTTTTTTCATCGGTATGGGGATATCCAGATTGCCGTCCGTAATATGAACCGCAAAGGCTTGAAGCTGACGGAACGGACGAAATATTTTCATGTACAGATATAGCATGAAGATAATAAATATCAGGAAAGTTCCGGCGATAACTATGAAAACAACAGCAAATAACCGGCCCTTATACCCATTCAGTTGTTCGGAAAAACGATTGCTGACGATAATGGTGCCGACTGCCTTTTCTTCTCTTATGATATTGATTACCGTATCATGCCGTATCATTGCTTCATTTAATGTGCCGGTTAAACCGCTGCCTGACGTATATAATATCTCTCCGCCAGCGTCCAGTATGGTATATTCTAAATCTGTTTTATGATCCATACCGGATAAATGATAAAAGTTCTCGGATACTGTTTCTGCTAAATCGTTGATTTTTATAATATCCGCCTCTTTTATATTGGTATCTGAAATTAAATAAACCAATACCCCCGTTTCGATTGCCAGCAGTATGATAAACATGGTAATGATATTTTTTATTTTCATATTGTTATTCCATTTCAAAAATATATCCGATTCCCCAAACAGTCTTTATAAACTCCGGGTTATTCGGGTCCTTTTCAATTTTTTCACGCAGCCTCCGGATATGAACATTCAATGTGCCGTCACCGGTTACGGCATCACCCCAGACTTTTGTAAACAGCTCGTTTTTCGTAACTGTTTGGTTTTTGTGTGCAACCAGGCAGGCAAGCAGTTTGAATTCCATTGCCTTTAAGCGGATCACTTCATCCTTTTTCTTTAATTTCTGCAAATCAAAATCCAGTGTAAAATCACCAAAATTTTCTGTATTGCTTGTGTTCGAGTTGGTTCTTTTCAGTACGGCTTTTACTTTTGCCAGCAGGACACTGAGGGAATACGGCTTCTCAATATAATCATCACCGCCGATATTCAGCGCCATCAAGATATCGTCGTCACTTGTTCTGGCACTGATAAATAGAATAGGGATATCGGTCGTTTCCCTGAGTTTTTTGCATATTTCAAACCCGGAGCTTTCGCCGAGATTGATATCAAGCAAAATCAAGCTTGTCTTATGGGCGGATAAAAAATCAAAGCATTCTTTTTTATTGGCGGCCCAATATGCTTTCATCGAAAACATATTAAAATATTCTAATGTACTTAATGATAAGGCTTCTTCATCATCTACAATCAAACAATCATAATTCATAATGCATTTTTCTCCCAAAAACGATTTGTTTTGTCCATTATAACGGATAAAGCCCTGCTTGGCAATCATCAATAGATAATCCCCCGAAAATCTATTGTTTTTTCCGTTATTATATGTTACGATATACCATATTATTTTAATTGGAGGAAGTGTGAAACCGCAGATGTTTTGCACGCCCGATTTGTGTATGCACGTAAATATCAATTAAATATGCGCAAAAAACATGCGCAGGAATGGAGATTATTATGAAAATGAAAAAAACAATTTTGTCTTTGTCACTCGTGTTCGCCCTGCTTCTTACGGGTTGTTCACAATCATCAGAACCGTCCGAACCCGGAAAACTCGTTATGTCAGAACTTTCCGTATATACCAATGCAAATTTTCCGCCGTTTGAATATATGAAAGGTACTGAGGTTGTCGGCGTCGATATGGAAATTGCCAAGGCAATCGCTGAAGAATTAGATGCGGAGCTTAAAATCACGGATGCGGATTTTGAAGGAATTATCACCGGATTAGCTTCGGGCAAAGGGGATATTGCCATCTCCGGATTCACCATAACAGCGGAACGGAAAAAGGAAGTTGATTTTTCCAATCCCTATATCAATTCCATTCAATATCTTGTCCTGCCAAAGGATTCCGCCATAAAAACAATGGAGGATTTGGCAGGTAAAAAGGTTGCGACTGCTTTAGGATATACCGGGGATCTCATACTTGGCGATGAGATAGCTGACGGCGTTTTAAAGGATAAAAATGTTACAAAAACGGCAGTCAACAATGCGCTGGACGGCAGTCTGGATGTTGTAAACAACAAATTCGACGCTATGATTATGGATGAATTTGTTGCCAAGAAAATTGCAAGTGAAAATGAAGCGCTGACCGCTATCGAGCTTGTTTACTCCAACGGAACTCTGGTTGCCGAGGAATACGGTGTTGCCGTACCGAAAGACAACCCGGAGCTTCTGTCAGTGGTAAATAAGGTAATCGACAAACTAATTGCAGATAAAAAAATTGAAGAATGGGTAGTTTCACATTCAAATGCATAAGATATCTGAAACCGTTTGCATGTCCGTTCCTATGCAAACGGTTTTTATAGAGAAAGAGGTACGCAATGTGGGATGAATTTGTAAGACAGTTTAACAGCACTTTTATCAATGATGATATGTATAAGCTTTTTCTCGAAGGATTTAAAAATACATTGATCCTTACGGCGGCGGCAACATTATTAGGCTGTGCGATCGGGATTATTATTGCCGTAATAAAGGTTTACCACCATCAAACCGGAAACGGAAAGCTCCCGACGGTACTATGCAATATTTATTTAACGGTAATCCGGGGAACTCCGATTACCGTCCAGCTATTGATTATGTATTTTATAATATTTGCAAAGTTTGACAATGCCATGACCGTTGCCATCCTGACTTTCGGAATTAACTCAGGTGCTTATGTTGCCGAAATTTTCAGGGCCGGAATCATGGCAATCAATATCGGTCAAACCGAAGCCGGCAGGTCACTCGGTCTGTCGGAAATGCAAACGATGCGTCTGATCATCCTCCCTCAGGCAATCAAGAACATACTGCCGGCTATGGGAAATGAGTTTATTGCACTGTTAAAGGAAACTTCCGTGGTTGGTTATATTACCGTACTGGACTTTACACGTGCGGGAAATCTTGTACGGGCGGAAACATTACAGCCATACTTTTCATTATTCTTTGTTGCTCTTGTTTATTTGCTGTTGGTATTGCTGATAACAAAATTATTGCAATTACTGGAAAGGAGGCTGCGTAAAAGTGATCGAAATCAATCAGCTTAGTAAAAAGTTCGGGAATCATCTTGTACTGGACAATATCAGTTATGAAATCAAGCGCGGGGATAAGGTAGTCCTCGTCGGACCGTCCGGTTCCGGTAAAAGCACCTTCCTGCGCTGTATTAATATGCTGGAGCAGCCAACCTCTGGTAAAATCTGGTTTAACGCGCACGAGATAACCTCCGACAAAAAACACATTAACCGGATACGTCAGGAAATGGGGATGGTCTTTCAGCAGTTCAATTTATTTCCGCACATGACTGTCCGAAAGAATATAACGCTTTCCCCTGTCACATTGAAGCTCATGTCACCGGAAGCCGCCAACGCAAAAGCAGAAGAACTCATGAGGCGGGTAGGCTTACTTGATAAAATTGATGTCTACCCAAGTACATTGAGCGGCGGTCAGCAGCAGCGTGTTGCGATTGTCCGTTCCCTTGCTATGAATCCGGTTGTTATGCTTTTTGATGAACCCACGTCCGCACTGGACCCGGAAATGGTCGGAGAGGTTTTGCAGGTCATGAAAGACCTAGCCGATGAGGGCATGACCATGATAGCCGTAACACATGAAATGGGATTTGCCAGAGAAGTGGCAAATACGGTGCTTTTTATGGATGAAGGCAAGATTTTGGAAGAAGCGCCGCCGGAGGAGTTTTTTACGAATCCAAAGCATGAACGGCTGAAATCCTTTTTATCAAAAATATTATAACCTTATATAAAACCTTACCGGAAGTCTAATGGTGAACTTATCATTGATCCCATGGTACTGCAGAGGACGAGGCATTTCCTTTGGAAATACCAGTTGTAAGCGTATAAACAAGATTCGGACGTATACGAATCGCATCATCCCAGCGCCGGTAGCTTCCGCTTGTGGCAAAACCGTACTGTGTTCCGTACCATTTTGTTGACGGACCGGCGTCAGCCTGAATCAACTTGTAATATCCGGCAGGTAAGTTGATATGCAGTGTTTTATCCTTCTTTACAATACAGGATAACGCAAGTTTCCCCTTTTGTTTTATATTTTTATTGGGGATTCGGTAAAACCTGAGCCACACATGCCTTCTGTTGGCACGTATTGTAATGGGACTGCCTGCTCTTTTTCCGCTGATTACTTTTGAATTCGGCATCGGTTTTCCGGCAACAAGAAACTTACGGTTAAGCAGTTTTTTTATCTGCTGCAGGCTTTGAGCATACAACTGATGTATTTCACTGATAAAGGATTGATATTCACTGCCCATATCATCTCCTGCAGGGATTGCCAGCCTTTTATTTTCTGGAGTCCGGTCTGTTTTTCTTTGGCTGACACCCGACAAAAAGGCGGATTTTACTTCATTTTCCGGTAATGCACCAAAATAAGGCGGCTTATGTACGGCATCAAATTCTTTATATCCGAGCGTTATTGCTTCTGTAAACAGTTTGGCAGGATAATAATCAAAACCGACCGCATACTTGCCGTCTTTTTGTTTTTCTATACCTGTGATATGTAAATCGTCAAACAATCCTCCGACGCTGTCGTTTTGTATGGAATCCCTGAATTTCCGGATAATACTCATTTTGATATAATCCTCAGATTTATAATACAGATTCTCGCNNTTTCATTGCGGTATCTGCCTCTTGTTTTAAGGACTGAATCGTTGCAGAACTGACTGATGCGGCAATATCCCTGATGTTATTTTTCCCGATATAGATATTCAAGGAGTCTTTACCGTCAGGCGGAGGATTCTTTTTTGCATTTTTTTTGATTTGGCTGATTGCTTCTTTGCTGTGCATTTGTTTCAAACCATTTTCTGTTGTTTGATTGATATCGTATCGCGGTAATTTGATTTCCGGTACATATAAATTTTGAAGGTTGACATAGCTTACATGAAGTACGCTTCGTCCGGAATCCAGCTTGTCTTGTTCTATCATATCACGGCATTGTTCGCGGATATTGTTTATTTTGATATAATCCATCCCGATTTCCCTATTTGCATCCCGGATAAGTTTGCTGACTGCCCTTTCCATTTTGGTGATTCTGTATTCCGGTATTATGACGATAAAAATAAGCAGGATAAGCAAAAGGATTCCTGTCAATCCGACCGCCGCAATAATACTTTTTTTGTTTCCCGGTTTTAATAAATACATTTTTGTCCTCCGCTCTGTCTGTTTTTAATTTTCACTTATAGTCTACTATATCCATATCGCGAAATTTGTCATATTCGCGTTGTCTTTTATTCTTTCTATCCCTTATTTGACATGCACCGATGAATTTGGTACAATTCATTTCAAAGAAGGAGGAAAATTTATGTTATCTCATTTGAATGAACGTACCGGTCTATTGGAATTCGGGTACAAGTTTATGGATATCAAGGAGCCGAATTTATTCCGTAATATGTATCCCTACAGTGAAATTCCCAAGCTGATTTTTAACCAGCGGATTGTTCCTATGGATCTGCCAAAAGATATTTTTATTACCGATACTACTTTCCGCGACGGTCAGCAGGCTCGTTCGCCGTATTCGGTACAAGAGGTTCTGGATTTATTTACGCTGCTTCACAAGCTGGACAACGGAAGCGGCATTATCCGTCAGTCGGAGTTTTTCTTATATTCCGATAAGAATAAGGAAACGGTGATTAAATGCCGGGAAAAGGGATATAAGTTCCCCGAAATCACTGCTTGGATTCGTGCAAAAAAGGAGGACTTTCAATTAGTAAAGGATTTGGAAATAAAAGAAACCGGTATCTTGGTTTCGTGCTCGGATTATCATATATTCAATAAAATGAAATGGACCAGAAAGGAGGCGTTACATAATTATTTATCTGTGATCAGGGACGCTTTAGACGCCGGTGTCAGACCGCGCTGTCATTTTGAAGATATTACGAGAGCCGACTTTTTCGGGTTTGTACTTCCTTTTGCGGAAGAGTTGATGAAATTGATGGAACAATATAAGATTCCGATTAAAATCCGTGCCTGTGATACGTTAGGCTTGGGAACCTTTATCCCAGGGGTCGTACTGTCACGGAGTGTTTCCCAAATTATGTACAATCTCAAAAATTATTCGGGCGTGCCCAGTGAACTGCTTGAATGGCATGGTCACAATGATTTTTATAATGCGGTCCCGAATGCAGTCACGGCATGGTTATACGGTGCTGCCGCAATCAATGCTTCTCTTTTGGGAATCGGTGAGCGGACAGGAAATACTCCTTTGGAAGCAATGTGTATTGAATACTGTCAATTAAAAGGACATAACGGCGGCATGGATTTGAGCGTTATAACAGAAATTGCCGAATATTTTGAAAAAAATCTGGATTATCAGATTCCGCCGCGCACCCCTTTTGTCGGACGCGCCTTTAATTCTACGCGGGCGGGAATTCACGCAGACGGTCTTTTGAAAGATGAAGAAATTTATAATATCTTTGATACAACGAACATCTTAGGCAGACCCCCTGTCGTTGTTGTAGACGCCACATCCGGACTTGCCGGAATTGCCGCTTGGATTAACGGCTATTTTTCGCTGAACGGAGAAGACCGGATTGATAAAAAACATGAATGCGTGGTCAAAATAAAGGAGTGGGTCGATTTGCAGTATGCAAACGGCAGGAATACCGTTATCGGTGATCTTGAGCTGGAAAATGAAGTGCATAAACATTATCCTGAATTATTGAAACAACGGGAGAGCCGGATTGAGTAAGAGGGGATTGTGAACAAATAGGATGCTGTAATTTGAATGCGTAATCGCGGGGATTCAGCGAATAGTAAAATGCCGCCCCCTCCGGGCATATCGGAGGGGGCGGGTTTTATGAGCAGGTTAGTATTTGTTGTAATAAACTTGCTTATTACATGCAAGGGGGGTTTTAGTTACCAACATGATATCCAATATTTGCGTTTGGCAAACCCGAATCCCAACCCAACTATGAATTCCGTTTCATGGCATTAACCAGACCGTTGCATTGACATAACCGCTTGAACTGTTAAATGCTACACATGCAAATGACAGAGAGTCCCAAGTGTTTCCCAAACCCATACCTACATTTCTCCATGCATTCACATGATTAGAAAAGGTTATTGTATGGTTTTGCCCGATTGAGTTAGGATTGTTTCTTACGCTCCAGTTTTGTTGGAATGTAGCGGTACCGACAATTGACGGCTGTTGAATTCTCATACTTTTGGATAATGTATAAGTTCCTCCGTCACTGTTTACACTGCCCATAGTTTGCGTTCCGCCGGGTCGATAGGATGAATAGACTTCAACTACATAATACTCAATCAATGCATTTTTAGTCCAGCCATATAACCCTACAAATGCAGGTCCGACCGCATAAAAAGCATGGACATTATATCCAACCCTTGAATATAATGAACCCGGACTCCAACCCAGACCAACCACAAAATTTCCGGCGTTTGACCATGATACACTGAAATTTCCCGTGCTACGGTTGTATTGAAAGTTGACATTGCCTCCGCCGTCATTCCAATTCTGAACGTAGTTTGGCAGTTCTGCATATACACGCATCGGATACAGGCTGCTGATACATAATACAGTAATTACAATCATTGAAATAACATATCTCTTTCCTTTCTTCATAGAATTCCTCCTTCCTCAAATACTTCCGTACTAACCTGCATAACTCCTGTCAGAACAGAGTGCTGTCCTTTTGTTTCAATATATTTACCAAACTGTCATATTAACATAACCACTTGCACCAGATGTTTCGCATACAAATGCCTGATAACCCCAAGTGTTTCCCAAACTCATACCTGCGTTTCTCCATGCATTCACATGATTCCCAAATGTTAAAGTATGGTTTTGACCGAGTGATCTGCTGCTGTTTCTTACACTCCAATATTGAGGAAAGGTAGATGTCCCAACAATTGACGGCTGTTGGTATCTCATGTTTTTAGATAATGTATAAGTCCCTCCGTCACTGTTTACACTGCCCATTGTTTGTGTTCTGCCGGTTCGGTAGTAGGAGTTATAAATTTCAACTACATAATACTCAATCAATGCATTTTGAGTCCAGCCATATAATGCTATAAATGCAGGTCCGCTAAATGAAAAAGCACCGACATTATACCCGATAACTCTGTTTGGTAAACCCGGATTCCAACCCAAACCCACGATACACTCTCCGACATTTGTACATACAGCACTGCAATTTCCTGTATTAAGGTTGTATTGAAAATTGACATTGCCCCTGCCGTCATTCCAATTTTGTATATAGTTTATACCTGCCGCATTCGCAGTAATCGGAAACAGCATATGAAAACACAGAACTACTGCCATTATGAAAGACAGAACTTTATTGGAATATTTATTCATAATAACACCTCCTCGTTTCATCACATTCTCCAGACCGTTGCATTGACATAACCGCTTTGACTGTTAAATGCTTCACATACAAATGCCTGATACGGATAAGAACTCCCTAAACTGATACCTGCGTTTCTCCATGCATTCACATGATTAGAAAAAGTTATTGTATGGTTTTGCCCGATTGAGTTAGAACTATTTCTTACACTCCAGTTTTGTTGAAACGTAGCGGTACCGATAATTGACGGCTGTTGGTATCTCGTACTCCTGCCCAGAGTATAAGTTCCTCCGTCACTGTTTACACTGCCCATGGTTTGCGTTCCGCTGGGTCGATAGGATGAGTAGATTTCAACTACATAATACTCAATCAATGCATTTTGAGTCCAGCCATACAACCCTACAAATGCAGGTCCGGTAGCAGTAAAAGCACCAACATTATATCCAACCCTTACGTTTGGTGAACCCGGACTCCAACCCAGACCAACCACAAAATTTCCAATATTTGACCATGATGCACTAAAATTCCCCGCTTTAAGATTGTATTGAAAGTTGACATTGCCCCTGCCGTCATTC
>DBDL01000173.1 GCA_002293545.1 Lachnoclostridium sp. UBA933
CGGAGGGGCTATATGAAATGACAGCTTTTTATGTCGTTTCATATAGAACAAATCGGATAAGACATAGGAAGGAATCAAAAATGGAATTTAATCAGGAGTTTTTATTGACACCGGAAGGTGTGAGGGATATCTACGGGGAGGAATGTGAAAAAAGAGTTACCGTACAGGAGAATATCCATTCGATTATGAAATCATACGGATTCAAGGATATTCAAACGCCCGGTTATGAATTTTTTGACATATTCAGCCAAAAAAGAGGAACAGCCTCCGCGGGTGAAATGTTTAAGTTTTTCGACCGGAACAATAATACACTTGTGCTTCGACCGGATATCACACCGTCGATTGCCAGATGCTTTGCAAAATATTATAAAGAGGAAACATTGCCGGTTCGTTTTTGCTATACCGGAAATACATATAAAAATAACACCAGTTATCAGGGACGCTTAAAAGAAACATGCCAATTGGGTGCGGAGCTGATCAATGACCCGTCCTCCGACGCGGACGGCGAAATGATAGCACTTACGATTCAATGCCTGCAAAAGGCGGGGTTGGAACAGTTTCAGCTGAATATAGGACATGCAGGAATTTTCTCCGGTTTAGCGGAGGAAGCGGCACTCGGTCATGATGAAGAAAAAAAGCTGAGAGAGTATTTAGAAAATAAAAATATATTCGGTGCGGAAGAATTTCTTACGGAGAAAAAAATTTCCGGGGAATTAAAAGATATTTTCATACATCTGCCGGAATATTTAGGCGGACCGGAACTGCTGGACCAATTGAAGTCCAAGGTGCAAAACGAAGAACTGCTGTCGGCGATAGAACGTCTGAAAAATGTATATGCCATCTTGGAAATCTACGGGCTTTCTGATTATGCAACATTGGATTTGGGGTTGTTAAATCACTATCATTATTACACCGGTATCGTTTTTAAAGTATATACCTACGGTACGGGAGAAGCGGTGGCAACCGGCGGGCGTTATGACAGCCTGATTTGTCAGTTTGGCAAGCAGGCCCCGGCGGTCGGTGTGGTCATTTTATTGGACCGGCTGATGACAGTGCTTTTCAGGCAGGATATTACACTTCCTGCCGCCGGGAAGGATACTTTGATTTTGTACCGTTCGGCGAACCGTGAAATGGCAATCCGTCTGGGGAACCGGTACCGCGGTGACGGATTGGTTGTCCGGCTTATGAGAAAAGACGGAGCATATGGAATCGAACGGTATCAGGAATATGCAAAATCAAGCGGAGCAGGCGGTATCTTATATATTGAGGATGAAGAAACCGTACGCATCATTGATATTGCCGCCGGCACAGAAAGTACAAAAAACATCGGGGAGATGATTTTGGCGGAAGGAGGAACCCATTGAAAAGACAATTGACCGTTGCCTTGGCGAAAGGACGCCTGGCAGAAAAGGCACTGGAGATATTTGAAAAAGTCGGTATCTCCTGTGAGAAAATGAAAGATAAAAAAACCAGAAAACTGATATTTGTCAATGAAGAACAGGAAATCCGGTTTTTTTTGGCAAAAGCAAGCGACGTACCGACCTATGTGGAGTACGGAGCGGCAGATATCGGTATTGTGGGACGTGACACCATTTTAGAAGAAAACCGCCGTCTGTTTGAGGTATTGGATTTGGGTATGGGAAGCTGTGACATATGTATTGCCGGTCCGGCTTCGGCAAAGGGATTACTGGAGAGCAATGAGATTATAAGGGTTGCCACGAAGTACCCCGAAATTGCCAAGAATTATTTTTATCATAAAAAGGGAAGAACAGTGGAAATTATCAAATTAAACGGTTCGGTTGAACTGGCACCGATCGTCGGTCTTTCCGAGGTGATTGTAGATATCGTTGAAACCGGTTCTACCTTAAAGGCGAACGGATTGGAAGTATTGGAAAAAATCTGTCCGCTTTCGGCAAGAGTGGTTGTCAATGAAGTCAGTATGAAAATGCAGCATGAACGCATCACAAAACTAATCCGGGATATGAAAGGAGTTATTTGATGAGAATTGTCAGATTAACGGAAGAATCCAGAAAAAATATTTTAGAGGATTTATTAAAAAGAAGCCCAAGCCAATACGGGGCATATCAGAAAAAAGTGGATAACATATTAGCGGAAGTAAAAAGGGACGGTGATACCGCTTTATTTTCCTATACAAAAAAATATGACGGGTTTGAAACGGATGAAACGACGATCCGGATTTCCGAAAGAGAAATCGAAAAAGCATACGAGCAGGTAGACGAATCCTATGTCCGGATTATCCGTAAATCCATTGCCAATATTACGGAATTTCATGGGAAACAGAAAGCGAACAGTTGGATTGACACGAAGCCGAACGGCGTGGTATTGGGACAGCGGATTACGCCTCTGGAAAGTGTCGGCGTCTATGTACCCGGCGGAAAAGCCGCTTATCCGTCCAGCCTGTGCATGTGTATTGTTCCGGCAAAAGTAGCCGGTGTAAAACGGATTGCGGCAATTACGCCGCCCTCCCGTGACGGTTCGGTTCCGCCCGCAACGCTTGTCGCCGCAAAAGAATCCGGCGTTACGGAAATCTACCGTGCCGGCGGAGCGCAAGCCATCGGGGCTTTGGCATACGGAACGAAATCCATAGCGAAAGTGGATAAAATCGTAGGTCCCGGAAATATCTATGTGCAATTGGCAAAAAAAGCGGTATACGGACATGTAAACATTGATTCGATTGCCGGTCCGAGTGAAATACTGATTTTAGCCGATGAAACAGCCAAGCCGCATTATGTAGCCGCCGATTTGCTTTCGCAGGCGGAGCATGACGAGCTGGCGTCGTCGATACTGATTACGACGAGTAAAAAGCTTGCCGAAGAAGTGTCGGAAGAAGCGGATAAAATGATGGCAACACTATCCCGCAGGGAAATCATAAAAAAATCACTGGATAACTACGGATTTATCCTGGTAGCCGATACATGGGAAGATGCGATTGATACGGCGAATGAAATTGCCTCCGAACATTTAGAGATCAATATGCAAAACCCGTGGGAGGTTATGACGAAGATCCGGAATGCCGGAGCGATCTTCCTTGGGGAGTATTCAAGCGAACCGTTAGGGGATTATTTTGCCGGTCCCAATCATGTGCTGCCGACCAACGGAACAGCTAAATTCTTCTCGCCTCTCGGAATTGATGATTACATGAAAAAATCGAGCATCATTTCCTATTCCAAAGAAGCATTGGAATCTGAGGCAGAGGATGTGATGGCATTTGCCGAGGCGGAGCAGCTCACGGCACACGCCGCTTCGATTGCCGCCAGGAGGGAGAAAGAATAATCCTGCGGCACGCACCGTTTTGATTGCCGTCAAAATTGGGAATCATAGCAAGAATGATACAGGAAAACAGAAAGAGGGGCTGCATGAAGATTGGAGTCGTCGGCATCGGAGATATTGCCGGAATTTATTTGAAAAACATCAGGGATATGTTTCAAAATATTGAGGTTCATGCCGTTTGTAACCATACCAGAGAAAAAGCAGAGGCGGCGCAGAAGAAATATCATATACCGAAGCTTTATGAAACAATGGACGGGTTATTTGAGGACAAAGAAATTGATATCGTACTGAACCTGACCAGACCCAAAGAGCATTATGAAGTAACCAAAGCGGCTTTGCTTGCCGGGAAACATGTTTATACGGAAAAACCTCCGGCGGTCATCTTGGAAGAGGCGGAAGAACTGGTTTCGAT
>DBDL01000095.1:0-1047 GCA_002293545.1 Lachnoclostridium sp. UBA933
TGTGGCTTTTCCTGTTCCCGCGCCTATTTCAATGGCTTTTTTACCGTGTGTACGTGAATAGCTGATAATATCGGCGTATAGTTCGGCAGGATAATCCCATCGCGCTTTATCGTAATTGGCGGCAATTTCATCGAAATGAAATCTGTTCTCGCGTTCCCACCCCGTTTTAGCACTGCTGTTGCTCATACCATATCCCCTCCAGCCATTTATCCATCGCATCGTTTTTATAATACACTGTGCCGTCTATGTGCAGAATGGGACATTTAAGTTTTCTCGCGTAGTTGTCAATTACCGGAAAATCGTGCGTTTCTGCAAACTCCATAAACTTTTGATGCTGTCATGTTTATCATTCGTAAAAAACAGATAGGTTAATAATATATCATCTGTTTTTTGTTGTCAATATGACCTTTGATTCTTGTTATTCATTTTTCCTATAAAAAAGGATACCGCCGGTTTCCCGTCATGCACCCTTTTATCTTATAAAGTTCCGCGTTTATTGTTTTGTTCCCTATCAATACAACCGGAGCAATGCCGGGTCGGTCAGCGGCGACTGTCCCCGGACCGGACCGAATATATCCTGCATTTGCATCCGCAGATCATGAAGATGCTTTCGGTCACGCATCCACTGAATGAATTCCAGCGGACTAGTATTGCCGTATTCCTCAAGAGGTTTCAGTCCCGGCGGCGGTGCGACATCATTCCGAACCGACCATGTACCGCGCGCCGATTGATATTCATAGCTTGTAAGGTATGCCAGAAACAGACGTGCCGCGGCTTTATGTCTGGTAAGCCTAAACATCGCCGCCCGCTGAGGCCAGCTGACAAAATAATCATCTTCCGGAACAAAGGAAACCGACGGTTTGACCGGTTCCGTAAGATAACCTGTAATATTTCCGAGGAAGTCCTGCCGTCCGACCAAAAGGGCAGGTGCGGCTGTTCCCCGGATAAAACAAGGGTTCTGTGCCGCCAGATCCTTAAGGAACTGGATTCCGTAACGCTGTATCATATGGTCATACACAATTAAGACGGCATCATCATCATGGGGCA
>DBDL01000095.1:1205-7073 GCA_002293545.1 Lachnoclostridium sp. UBA933
CTTCCAGTTCTCAAAATCATTCATTGTTTGGAGCATCACGACATCCGGCACCAGACACCCGTCCAGCAAGCCTTGATATACTTTGATATCGTGGTATTTTGACAGATTTACAGTCAGGCATAAGGGTATGCCGGGGAAACGCTGCGTGAATTGGCGTATCAGCGTATCCTGCTGGTTGGGTGCGTCACCCCCTGCCCAAACCGTCAGCTTTCCTCCGGTTGCTTTCAGTTCCGCCAATGCCAGCTCATAAAGACGCTGTAATTCGTCCTGTTCATTTTTAATATCCATAGAAGTTCTCTCCTTGCTTACAACACATAATTACTCATTGTTTCGTTCACTATAGTATAGCGCAACAGCCTGTCTTTGGTTACCTTTTGCCCGATTATCCTGCTGCCCACGCAAGAAATTCCGCATTGCATAAACCATTGTATAAAACAAAAAGAAATACAAAAACCTTGCCATGCCGTCCAATCGGTATTATTATGATAAGAGGAAGTCATAAAAAGGTGAAGGCAAGGCAGAGGGAGGTACGACATGCTAAAGGAAACACTTTATACCCTTATGGAAGAAAACCAAATCAATATCGCAGAGCTATCCAATGTAATGTCTAAAATGAATACGGTAGATATTGCCGATATATTTGAAGATTTAAGCAAGGAAAAGACCATTCAGATTTACCGTCTTTTACCGAAAAATATCGCTGCCGATGTATTTTCCTATATTGTACCGGAAAAACAACAGATTATTATAGAGGCATTGACCGACCTTGAAATCGGTAAAATCATGAGTGAATTATTTGTAGATGATGCCGTTGATTTTATTGAAGAAATGCCTGCCGGTGTTGTAACAAGGGTATTAAAAAATACAGATGCCAAAAAGAGGACGATTATCAATCAAATCCTGCGCTATCCGGAAGATTCTGTCGGAAGTATCATGACCACTGAATTTGTGGACTTAAAAGAAGACATCACTGTCCAGACTGCATTTGAAAAGATACGTAAAATCGGCGTGAATAAAGAAACCATATATACCTGCTATGTAATAAGCCATGACCGTCTGTTAATTGGTGTAATTTCCGCAAAGACCCTTTTACTTGCAGAACCCCATGACAAGGTCGGTGATATCATGGATTCGCATATCATTTTTACCCATACAACCGATGATCAGGAAGAACTGGCAAATCAATTCCGCAAATATGACTTGCTTTCCATTCCGGTTGTTGATAAAGAACAGCGTCTTGTCGGCATTGTTACGATTGATGACGTTATTGATATTATCGAAGAAGAAAATACCGAAGACTTTGAAAAAATGGCGGCTTTGAATCCATCCGACGATCCCTATATGAGAACAGGTATCTTCAAGCAAGCCAGCAACCGTATTATCTGGCTTTTGGTATTGATGCTGTCGGCTACGATTACCGGAAGTATCATTGCCGGATTTGAGGATGCCCTCTCCGACCTGACCATCTTAGTGACGTTTTTCCCTTTGCTTATGGGTACGGGAGGAAATGCGGGTTCTCAAGCGTCCACTCTGATTATCCGCGGTCTTGCGCTGAATGAAATTAAGACAAATGATTTATTTAAAGTTCTGGTTAGAGAGTTAAGCATCGGCTTAATCTGCGGTGCGGCGCTGGGGGTTGTGAATTTTATAAGAATTTATTTGACAAGCGGCAGAGATGTTATGCTGTCCTTTACGGTAACGTTAAGCTTAATGGCAACGGTATTACTGGCAAAATGTGTCGGCTGCCTGCTGCCCTTGGGTGCAAAAAAATTAAAACTGGATCCTGCCATTATGGCGGCCCCCCTGATTACAACAATTGTGGATGCCGCTTCACTGTCTGTATTTTTTACGATTGCAAAGATATTTTTACTGAAGAATCTTTAATGTCATGATTTATCATCTCATCATCTATCATGACATATTATTATGTCACGATCTATAATGTGCCGTGAGTTATCATGTCACACTTTATAACACGGCAAACGCTATTCAATCGGTATGTAGCCTGTGTCCTTTACCAGCTCCTGCCCGTCTTTTCCGGTAATCCAATGATATATGAAATGAGAAGTAAGTGTCCGCGAATCGGCAGATTTTTGTCCTTGAAATCGCTTACCCGAAATACTTGGGTTTGCTTTCTCGAAACCATTGTGATAGAATAATTTCACTACACAACCGAAGGGAATATAAATACAATGGCATTTGACGGATTTGTTATCGCAAACTTAACATATGAATTAAGTGAAAAACTGACAGAGGGACGTATTCAGAAAATTGCACAGCCGGAAAAGGATGCTTTGATGATTACGATTAAAAAAGAGCGGAAAAATCTTCGGTTATTTATTTCAGCCGGCGCATCGCTTCCGCTCGTTTATTTAACAGAGGAAAAGAAACCCTCTCCTGCTTCTGCCCCGAATTTCTGTATGCTGCTCCGCAAGCACTGTAACGGCGCCCGAATCGTATCCGTCAAGCAGCTCGGATTGGAACGCGTTATGGAAATTGAGTTGGAGCATTTTAATGAGCTTGGTGATTTAGCCACAAAATATTTAATGATTGAATGTATGGGGAAACACAGCAACATCATTTTTCTAAACGAACAAAAGGATATCATTGACAGTATCAAACATGTTTCCGGTCTTGTCAGCTCCGTGCGTGAGGTTTTGCCCGGAAAACCTTACTTCATCCCCAATACGATGGAAAAACTTAACCCTCTCGCATTAACCAAGGATGAATTTCATCACCATGTTCTTGAAAAACCGATGTCTGTCATGAAGTCAATCCTAAGTACATTGATTGGATTCAGTCCTGTTATGGCAAATGAACTGGCTTACCGAAGCAGTATTGACGGGGATTTATCCGTTTCCGCCCTCACACCGGCTCAAAGGGACTCCCTGTATCATACGTTCTGTGATATGATAAATGATCTGAAAGAACGGCGTTTCTGCCCGTGTATCCTGTTGAAAAACGGGATTCCCAAAGAATTTTCGGTATTCCCCCTTACGATATATGAACACCTTGAACATCGCAATTACGAATCCGTTTCCGCATTAATGGAATCTTTCTACTCGGAAAAGGATGTCATTACAAGAATCCGCGCCAAGTCTGCCGATTTACGCAAGCATGTGACAACCATTCTGGAACGTGACCGAAAAAAACTGGATTTGCAGGAAAAGCAAATGAAAGATACGGAAAAACGTGATAAATTCAGAATTTATGGTGAAATGCTTCATACTTACGGATATCGGCTGAAGCCGGACGACACAAAGCTTGTCTGTATCAATTATTATAATAACGAAGAAATCACCGTTCCCGTCGACAGCACCATTTCCCCGACAGAAAATGCAAACCGGTACTTTCATAAATATGATAAGTGCAAACGAACCGCAGAAGCATTGGAAGTTCAAATCGCCGAGGTAAAGGAGGAAATCCTTTATCTTGAATCTATCCTGAATGCCGTCGAAATTTCACGGAAAGAAGAAGACCTCATTATCATTAAGGATGAGCTTGTGAAAAGCGGCTACATGAAGAAAAAGAATACACCGGGAAAAGGGAAAAAAGAAACGGCAAAAAGCAAACCGCTTCATTTCACTTCTTCCGACGGTTATGATATGTACGTCGGGAAAAATAATTTTCAAAACGATGAATTGACATTCAAGTTTGCCGTCGGCAATGACTGGTGGTTTCACGCCAAGGGAATGGCAGGTTCTCACGTTATCGTAAAGTCAAACGGAACGGAACCCCCGGTTCGCACCTTTGAAGAGGCCGGAAGTCTTGCCGCATATTTTTCAAAGGGACGCGGTTCCGAAAAAGTAGAAATTGATTATACCTTAAAGAAGAATGTTAAAAAACCAAACGGCAGCAAACCCGGATTTGTGATTTATTATACAAACTACTCTCTTTTGGCGTCCTCTTCCATTCGTAATATCACTTTGCAAAGCGAGGGGGACCGGGTGTTCCTGGAAAGAAGCTTTTTGTAAAAACAGCCAACGGAAAATATAGTTTCCGGGGATATAGACGATGCTGGTTTAGGTTCGGATAAATGAAGCATACTTACCGATTGAAACGGAGGATTTTATGATTACAATTGACTCACACATACACACGGACTTATCATCGGATTGCAGTATTCCGATGGAAGTGATGGCAGATGCCGCTGTATCACATAACCTGACCGATATCTGTATCACGGATCATATGGATTATGAGTTCCCGTCAAAAGAATATCCGTTTGTCTTTGATATGTCCCGGTATATGAAAAATATAACGCCTTTACAAACGAAACATAAACTTGACCTTAATATAAGAACCGGCGTAGAATTAGGGCTGAAGCCCTCGGTTGAACCTCAGATTAAGGCATTGCTAAACGATTATTCTTTTGATTTTGTCATCGGCTCCATCCATTTAGTAAACAATACGGACCCTTATCAGCCCGCATACTGGGCATCCTTTTCCAGTGAAAAAGATGCCGTTCTTGCATTCTTTGAACAAACCCTATCCTGTTTGGAATCCCTGCACAGTTATTTTGATTCCCTTGCGCATCTGGATTATGCCATACGTTATACCCCCTCCGGAATAACCGCCTATTCATTTCATGATTACTGTGATATCATCGACGCTATCCTGAAAAAATGCATTGAAACCGAAAAATCATTAGAAGTAAATACATCCGCTTACTACCGTCTGACGAATAATACCCCCCATCCCAATGAGGAGGTTCTGAAACGCTACTATGAATTGGGCGGCGAATACTTAACGATTGGTTCTGACGCCCACAGACCGGAGCATCTCGGCGCTCATTTCAGGCAATGCGGCGATTTATTAAAGAAAATAGGGTTTCGTTCTTATACCGTGTACCAAAAAAGAAAACCTGTTATGTATGATTTATAAAGAATAAAGATTGTCAGATTATTTTATTTCGCTGTCTGAATTTGTGTACCGTCATGAATTTGTATATTGTCGTGAATTTATGTACCGCTATGAATTTGTATCTCACCGTAAATTAGTGTACCATCATAAATTTTATACTGTCATGAGCGAATCGTCCCGCCGCCCAGAACGATATCATCCGCATAAAATACGGCAGCCTGTCCCGGAGCGACTGCTTTCTGAGGAGTATGAAACACGCACTCCAGCAAATCAGCTTCTGTTTTTCGTATTGTTGCCGCAGTCCCTTTATGGTTATACCTTATCTTCACTTGAACCTCTTGTTCTCCGGTCAAATCTTCCACAGACATAAAGTGAAGCTGATTTACATACATTCTATCTGTTTTGCATTCATTTTCTGTTCCGAGCACTACTTCATTGGATTCCGGACGTATCTGAATAACAAACACCGGATAGCCCATGGCAATTCCCAGCCCTTTCCGCTGTCCGACCGTATAATGATAAATTCCTTTATGTTTTCCGACAATTGTTCCGTCTGACAGAATAAAATTCCCTTCCCCCGGAACCTTTTCCGTATTCCCGCGAATAAATCCGGCATAATCGTTATCCGGAATAAAGCATATTTCCTGACTGTCCGGCTTATTTGCCACGCGTAACCCAATGTTTTCCGCAATCGAACGGATTTCATCCTTTTCATAGTCACCGACCGGCATTTTTGTATGTTCCAATTGATACTGTGTCAGATTATATAACGCATAGGTCTGGTCCTTGGCGGTGGTTTTTGATTTTTTGACCGAAAAACGCCCGTTAGACAGCTTTACTACTTTGGCATAATGACCGGTTGCAATAAAATCTGCGCCGATTTCCACAGAACGCCGCAGCAGTGATTCCCATTTCACATACCGGTTACAGGCAATACAAGGATTCGGCGTCCGTCCCGCCAAATATTCCCGCTTAAAATATTCAATGACGTTTTCCTGAAAGTCC
>DBDL01000204.1:0-13849 GCA_002293545.1 Lachnoclostridium sp. UBA933
CCGGCTTCCCGTTTATCATTAAATGTTCCGCGGAATCCAATTTAAAAAACTCTGCGACCTGTCTGAGTGTATAATATGAAACAATCTCAACCTGATCTCCCTCTTTGATCTGATATTCCGCCGAAGCTTCCTCTCCATTGACCAAAACAATCGGGGGGCAGATTTTATTCTTTCCGAATATTGTATAGATAATGCTTTTTTTATACTCCCGCAGTTCTCCGATACTGAGTTCTCCGTCATCTCCGGGAGCCGCTTTGGTAAGCGAAATATCATCTTTGTCCTTTATCTCCGCATTCAGGCTTACATTTTTATTGTTTAACCGTATCTCTGCCGGCTCTCCGAACGAGCCTTTTACTTCCCGTTCCTGTCCGTTCAAGGTATAACGGAACCCGTTTCCTCTGCTCGGAAACAAATCCTCTTGTGTGAATCCAACCTGAAGCGCGGCATCCAATACGGTCAGCGTATTATTATTGTATAATTTTATATGCTCCGAATTGACGGCAACCTGTATAAAATTATTTGCCTGGTCATAAAAACTCAAACAGATACCAATCGGTGTAACCAATGTCGAATCCTTTACGATATCCTCCTGTACAAACGTGACTTTTTTAAGAACCTCGGCACCCCGCAGTGAAACCCTGCCAGCCGGCAAATCAATGTATTCCGCCATTTTGTCTATAAAACCAGGCAGTTTTCCGCCGCCTCCGATAATAAATAATGCGCTGACTTTCTTTCCGCCGTTTAATTCCGTAACTTTTTCCACAATTTTGCCGGCAATATCCGAAACGGTTTCTTCGACGACTTCCAGAATCTCCTTTGCCGACAGCTTATATACTTCACCCATAATATTTTCAAAATGAATGATTTTCCCTTTTGATACTTTCAGCTTGACTTCTTCTGCCGTTTGGAAATCAATCAAATATTCTCTCGCTATGGTTTCCGTAATTTCATCTCCGGCAAGAGGCATCATTCCAAATGCGATAATACTGCCGTCTTTTACAATGGATATGTCGGATGTGCCGGCGCCGATATCTACAAGTGCGATATTCAGCAGACGGAATTTTTCCGGAATCGCCACATTGATTGCCGCAATCGGCTCTAATGTCAGGCTTGATACCGTCAGACCTGCCTCCTCTACGGCAATATAAAGTCCGGAAACAACCTCTTCGGGCAGGAACGTAGCGATTAATTCCACCCCGATTGAGTTGGCTTTATGCATTTCAATTTTTGCCATTGTATAATCATTCAGGAAATACTGCACCGTTGTAAAACCGACGCAATAATATTTCTTGGATTCTTTTTCTTCTTCTTCCCTTATCATCTCATAAGCGGCTTCCACTCCAAGCATATCAATCATATTAATATGTTCGTCCGTCAAGCCGGTTTCTTCTTCAAAAGTATGTTTTACGGTTACCTTTTTTGTGACCAAAACCCGTCCTGCCGCTGCAATACATACCTCGTTCAGGGATTCACCAAGAACCTCCTCAATCTGTTCCTTGATCTTTTTAATAATTCTCGTAACGGCAGGGATATCGTGTACTTGACCGTCAATTACCGCTCTGGTTTCATGTTCGATCGCTACTTGGCAAACAACTCTGAAATAGCCTGTTCGTTCCTGATATCCAACTGTCCCAAGCATACTTCTGGTTCCGATATCCAAACTAAATACATATTCTTTTACGTTCCTCATCGCCATGCCCTCCGTCTATCATTTGTTGCTGTAAGCACTGATACGAATACAAAAATATAATCACATAGTAACATATATTTTAATCCGTGCCTAGTAATTTTTGCAATTGACTTTCCAGCTCCGTCAATTTTCCGTTGTTATAAATGATCCTGTCACAATACTCCATCAGTTTTTCCTGCGGCATTTGTGCTTCCATTACAGCGTTTGTTTTTTCATCCGTGTACCCGCGNNTCGCGTGATTCCCTCAATCGTTTTCTGCGGATGTCCTCGTTGCTGAATACTCCCCAGACCTCATCACAGATACTTCCGTAGCCTGCTTCAAACAGGATTGCGCTCTCAATCACTGCCAGACTATCCCCCGGAATGTTCTTCCTCTCGGTTTCCTGCCGGTTCCAGACGTAAGGATGTATAATTCCGTTCAAAATCTCCAATTGTTCCGGCTTTCCAAATACAATATCCGCTAAGCGCTTTTTATTTATGTTTCCCTCTTTATCAAGAATTTCTTCTCCGAATGCCTTAATAATTTGAAAATAACAGGGATTATCCCTCTCATATGCCTCATTGCCATAGTCGTCTAATTTTAAAAGATAAGCGTTGTATTTTTCTTTCAGCAGTGCAAGAACAATTGATTTCCCGCTTCCCACACCGCCGGTAACCCCAATGACCATCTTTTACCCTTTCTATTTGGCTTCATACCAATTCATTCCCTGTTTTACTTCTGCAATCAGCGGAACAGAGAGGTCGGCTGCCTGTTCCATCTCTTCCTGCAATATGTCAGAAACCTGTTCGATTTCATCGGTCTTTGTTTCTACCAATAATTCATCATGGATTTGTAAGATTAGCTGTGATGCCAAACCCCGTTGTTTTAATTTTTGATTGACCCGTATCATCGCTATCTTGATAATATCTGCCGCCGTCCCCTGAATCGGTGAATTCATCGCAATCCGTTCCCCGAATTGACGCTGCATAAAGTTTGAGGAAGCCAATTCGGGAATGGGTCTTCTGCGTCCGAACATGGTCGTCACATATCCCTGTTCTTTTCCCTGCTTCACCAGAGAGTCCACAAATGCCTTTACTCCCGGATAGGTTTCAAAATAATCCGCAATATATTTTTCCGCTTCTTTCTTGGTAATATTCAAATCCCGCGAAAGTCCGAATCCGCTTATTCCGTACACGATGCCGAAATTGACTGCTTTGGCGTTCCTCCTTTGCAGCTCCGTTACTTCATTGTAAGGAGTATGAAAAACAAGAGATGCCGTCGTCCTGTGAATATCCGCATTTTCCCGGTACGCTTCAATCAATCTCTCATCGTTTGCCATATGTGCCAGTACACGTAACTCTATCTGGGAATAATCGGCATCTAAAAATACAAACCCGCTCTTAGGTACAAATACTTTTCTGATCTGTCTTCCCAGCTCCATCCGAATCGGAATATTCTGCAAATTCGGTTCGGTACTGCTGATTCGTCCGGTTGCCGTAATCGTCTGATTGAAATTGGAATGAATGCGTCCGTTTTCTTTTATATAAACGGCAAGCCCGTCCGCATATGTGGATTTTAGTTTGGTCAGCTGACGGTATTCTAAAATCAAATCCACAACANNCAGCTTTTCCAATATATCCGCCGATGTGGAATATCCGGTTTTTGTTTTCTTGCCATAGGGAAGCTTTAATTTTTCAAATAAAATAACACCAAGCTGCTTCGGGGAATTGATATTAAATTCTTCCCCGATACGTTCATAGATTTCCTTTTCCAGCTCTTTTATACGGATTTCCAATTCACTTCCGTATTTTTTCAATTCTTCTTTTTCTGTCCGTATTCCTCTCTGCTCCATATCCGACAACGTAAACACCAAGGGCATTTCAATTTCTTCAAACAGGGAAACCGAGTTCATTTCCTTTAACCGTTCTGTTAATCTTTCATAGGATTGGTAACAAACCAACGCACAGTAGGAAAGATATTTTTCCAATTCCTCCGGATTCTCCTTTGCGGCTTCTTCGACCGGCTTTTTTGCAAACACTTGTGAATACGGGTTCATCACAACCGAGGCATACTCCTCGGCAATATCTTCTTCCCGGTATCTTCCCTTGGTGGGATCAATCGNNCTACGATCCCTTGGTGGGATCAATCGTATAAGCCGCCAGACCCGCATCAAAACACTGTGCCGGGTTTTCGATACCGAAGTATTCAATCAAACCCTTTAAATCCTCCGTAATCAGTTTATGTCCTTTTGTCTGAATATAACCGGTAAAATATTTTTTAATCTGATTCCCTGTCAATCCTTTATCCGGTTTCATCAAATACACAGAAGGCTCTGTTCCGAATGCAACCGCCGCATACAAAAGCCTGTCTTTGCTTTCTTCCGTATCAAACAGCATAAACTGCCCGTCTTCTTTTATTTTCGTATTCTCCTTACTTCGCAGGACAATTTTGATACCAATCCGCGCTTCCTGCTCACATTTTTTGAAAATCTTATCGGCTTCCGTTTTCCCCGTCACTTTATGAAAACAATCTTCCGCCGATTTATCCGTACCCATTCCAGAATCAAACCGGTTCAAGATGGACTTGAATTCCAGTTTCTTTATCATATCATACGCAGCGGCATTAAAAAGGTCTTTTATCAATGCCTTATCAAACATTACGGGCAGCTCGCAGTCCGTCTTGATGGTCGCAAGCTCCTTACTCAGTCTGGCTGATTCTATGTTGTTTTTCAAAAGCTCCTTCGCTCTGTTCTTCGGCATTTCCTCAATACGCTCAATCGCTTCCTCCAATGTCGGAAACTGCGCCAATATCTTCAGCGCCGTTTTCTCGCCGATACCCGGTACTCCCGGTATATTATCCGATGAATCCCCCATCAGTCCTTTTAAGTCCGTGACCTGATTCGGATGAATCCCAACCCTTTCAATGACATCTTTCGTATTGTAATCCTCGGTCACCGTTTTCCCGGCTTTTGTTTTTGGTATCCGGATCTTTGTATTATCGGTTGCCAGTTGCAGTAAATCTCTGTCGCCGGAAATAACAGAAACCAAAAAGCCNNTTTGAAAGTGTTCCCAGTATATCGTCCGCTTCCAGCCCCGCCTGTTCCGAGATAACAATATTCATTGATTTCAAAACATCTTTGATTACCGGAACCTGCTGACGAAGCTCCTCTGCCATCGGTTTCCTCGTTCCTTTATATTCTTTATAAACCGCATGGCGGAATGTCGGTGCGCTGACGTCAAAGGCAACGATCAGATGAGTCGGCAATTCTTCTTCCAGTACCTTAAATAAAATATTTAAAAACCCATAGACCGCATTCGTATGAAGCCCGTCTTTGTTTGTTAAATCCGGGACCCCGTAGAAAGCGCGGTTCAATATGCTGTGACCGTCAATTAAGACTATTTTTTTTTGCATGGGTGTTCTCCTTGTCAGAAATGGTTCTATCGTCTTTATCGCTTATCAAATCCTCCGAGATGCGTCTTTATCCAGATTAAATTGTACCATACTTCGTCAGTGACTGTAAATGAATAATTATGAAAGAGATAAAAACCAGTTTATCCGGATTCCTGCCCCTTTATCAGACATTTCCAATATGTACGGTTTTTACATATTTTCTTGCAATCCCGGCAAGACGGATCAGTGTGTCGATCGGCGTCGGCTGTTTTTCCGTCATACGGTACCTTGGGAAAAACCGCGTAATATGAAGCGGAATATCCGGTGACAAAGAGGATAACCAAGCCGCCAGTTCTTCCATTTCCCAATCGTTGTCATTTTCTCCGGGTATAATCAACGTTGTTATTTCCACATGACAAAAAGAAACACATAGTTCCGCATTCTTTTTTACCGTTTCCAGGCTGCCTCCGAGTTTTTGGTAAAATTCCTCCGTAAATCCCTTTACATCAATATTCATTGCATCCACATACGGCAGAAGCTTCTTTAACGGTTCCTCACAGGCATATCCATTCGTTACAACAACCGTCTTTAATCCCGCTTCTTTTAAAAGCGGGGCGGTGTCCGTCAAATACTCCATTCCTATCAGCGGTTCATTATAGGTAAATGCGGCGCCGATATTATCCGGAGAGGATACCGCCAGATCAAGCAGCTTCTCCGGTGAAATATAGTGTGATTCCGCCGTATCCATTGATATACTGCTGTTTTGACAATGAGGACATCTCATGTTACAGCCGTAACTTCCAACCGACAGGATATAACTGCCGGGATAAAAATGATACAAAGGCTTTTTTTCAATCGGGTCCAGTGCAATGGAAGTGATTTTTCCATAATTATCACATCGTATTTCCCCGTCAGTACATTTTCTTGCTTTGCAAAATCCAATCTGATTGTTTGACAAATTGCATCCTCTGGGACATATGTTACAAATCATTTGTGACGTACCACCTCGAATCGTTCTAGCGAGTAATCTTCCCCGTCTTCAATCCCTGCCTTTTGTTTTGCAATGGATATCTGCTCCTCCGCCGTATCAATTCCGTCCAAGTTGGGAAGCAGCAGACCGCGTTTATATCCATTGGTTACAATGACGCCGTATTTTTTTACGTCAAGGGCGTCCGGACCGCTTATCGGTTCGGACGGTGACAAAACATCCACACTGTAATGCAAGGCTTCCAGCTCCGAAGCTTCCACCGGCGGAAAGCGAGGGTCCTCTGCTGCCGCAGAGATACTGTTTTTGATAATTTCATATGCGATATTTTTCTGTACCGGTGAAATCGTACCGATGCATCCGCGCAGTCTGCCGTCCTTTTTTATCGACACAAATACACCGGCTTTTCCCGATATCATATCTTCCGGCAAATCAGGCGGCAATTCGATTGTTTCACCTCTCAGGATATAAGACTCAATATTGCTTCTTGCCAGCCTGACATAGCAATCCTCGTCTTTACGCCGGTCCTTCCGCTTTCTTTCCCGTTCATCCAGTATATGGGAATATAAGCTTTTTTTACTTCCCTCTGCTTTCAATTCCGCCGTTAAATACCCTACGCCATAGGGTCCTTCATAACTAAGTAAGTGACTTTCTACAGACAAACCATCCATTGCCCCCAGCATCATAATCAAACTCCGGAATCCACATTCCGCCGCCTTTTCACAAAGCTCCGGCTCAATGGAAAGCAGACGTTTGATGTCGTTTCCTTTCATGCATTCACAAACCAGTGAATCGAACTCCGGTCCCTCCGGTGCATACCCATAAGGTCCTTCATTTTTTAATTTGTGCGACATATCACCGCTTGCGACAAAAACAATATGTCTGGATAAGTTTTCGCAAGCCTTTCGGATACACATGCCAAAACGGTAATGCTCCGCTAAGGATAATCCCGAAAGTGAAATGCGGACAATTTTGATATCTGTTCCGATAAAATGAAGCGGCACCATAACCCCGTGGTCCAGACGCGGGTTCGATTCCCCCAGAGAACCTGCCGATATATGCTCACTCCGCGCAAGCTCCCCAATCTCCGCCGCTAATTCCGAATCATAATCAATTTCCATAGAAATCTCCGAAGCGCCAAAGGCAGAAAAATCACCTTTCTCATGCTCTCCCGGCGCAATATGAAAATAATCTGCATACATAACACTATGCGGAGAAAATAAAACAATCGTATCCGGGTTTTCCTTTTTTATTTCATCGGCAGTTTTTTGATAAGCTTTGCGTGTGTCCGGTATTTCATTGCCGTTTCCAATACCGGGTACAATCAGCGGCGGGNNCCTTTCAGCATGAATCAAACCTCCTTTTGGGGAATCAATGATATAAAACAATGACATTCATCACGGATAACATGGAACCGTACAATTTATACTATATCACTATATTCATAACTGTTTCATTATACGCACAATTCCCGCGGTCTGTCAAACCACAACCATTTCATTTGAAATTTTTCAATGACAGAACGGAAAGAGCACCGCCCTATTCCTAATAAAGCGATGCTCCTTCTATTTGTGACGAATCATTTAAAACATATTCAAATAATATCACCGTTGCCGTCCATGACCTGACACCTCCGAATACAACCAAAACAGGTTTTTTCGACCTGATGTGTTTCATGAGCGATGTAAAGCATTTGCTTTACGTTATTAATATGTCCTCAGGAGCAAGTCCTTATACTGTCAGTTTTTTCAAATTTTTATCCTGCTGCGCTTACGTCCTTTTTAAATTTTTCCCATTCATCAGGATTTTCCACAAAGTATTTGGGACAATTCTTTCCGGATACATCATAATGCCTGATGATATCGTCCCGATCCAGTCCGTAATAATAACACAGTTGTGATACAAGCCATACCAAAGAGTTATATGTATCATCTGTAAATTTCCCGGATCCGTTCGGATGACAGCATTCAATTGATAATGTGTCGTTATTTCGGTCGTTGGACGCATAAGCGACTTCATTTTCGGGAATACAACGGATAATCTCACCATCAATCCCTATAATATAATGACTGCTCGCATAAACAGGATTCTGCTGTAAACGGTTTGTTTTCGGCAGATTGTTAAAGTAATTCCGGTTTGCAGCCGCATTTGTTCCGGGATTGGCTGTATAATGAACGACAATGCCATTGATCTGTTTCAATTCTTTTCCCGGCCGGGAAAATTCATTTTTATTTAACAGCTTATCCATGATTCGGTCTTTTGTTGCTTCCCGCATAGTGGATGCCGCCTCTTTTACCTCCGGCTTCACCTTTTCTTCGGTCGGTGTGATTCCCCTGATAAGCAAGGCAAGACCGGCGGAAAAAATGATAATGATTATACTTAACACACAGGCGATTTTTAATCTCCTATTGTACTCCCTTTTGTTTCTTCTTCCATTCATTGTAACATCCCTACTCCACGCTATAATTTGGTGCTTCTTTTGTGATATGAATATCATGCGGATGACTTTCTTTTAAAGAAGCCGCTGATATTTTTATAAACTTTCCTTCCCTCTTTAATGCTTCAATATTTTTTGCGCCGCAGTATCCCATACCGGAACGCAAACCTCCGATTAACTGGAATACCGTATCCTCCACCGTTCCCTTATAAGCGACCCTGCCTTCGACGCCTTCCGGAACCAGTTTCTTGGCATCCGATTGAAAATAACGATCCTTACTGCCGTTTTCCATAGCCGAGATCGAACCCATCCCGCGATACACCTTATATTTTCTTCCTTGAAATAATTCAAAGGAACCGGGGCTTTCATCACATCCGGCAAAAATACTTCCCATCATGCAGACGCTGGCACCGGCAGCAATCGCTTTTGTCATGTCACCCGAATATTTAATTCCTCCGTCTGCAATGACCGGAATCTGAAAATGCTTTGCCGCTTCATAACAATCCATAATAGCCGTAATCTGCGGAACACCAATTCCTGATACTACACGAGTAGTACAGATAGAACCGGGTCCGATACCTACTTTAATAGCACTCGCACCGGCTTCAATCAAAACCTTGGTTGCTTCTCCTGTGGCAACATTTCCTGCAATAACCGGCAAATCCGGATAGGCATCATGAATCATTTTCAAAGAACGCAGCACATTTTTTGAATGACCGTGTGCGCTGTCCAGTACAACCGCGTCAACCTTTGCTTTGACGAGCGCTTCCACACGTTCCAGAATATTTGCCGTAATCCCGACACCTGCGGCACATAATAACCGCCCCTGATTATCTTTTGCCGAGTGCGGGTATTTGATTTGCTTTTCAATATCCTTGATGGTAATCAGACCGCTTAAGTTACCATCCTTATCGACAATCGGAAGCTTTTCCTTACGGGCGGAAGCCAGTATTTTTTTTGCTTCATTCAAGGTAATCCCTTCCGGGGCAGTAATCAGTCCTTCTGAAGTCATACAGTCTTTAATTTTTCTTGTAAAATCCTCTTCAAATTTCAAGTCACGGTTTGTAATAATTCCGACTAGTTTTTTGCCCTCGGTAATCGGAACACCGGAAATCCGGAATTTCGCCATCAAATCATTGGCATCCTCCAATGTGTTCTCCGGAGATAAATAAAATGGGTCCGTAATGACACCATTTTCTGACCGTTTTACTTTATCGACCTCTTCTGCCTGCTGATTAATGGTCATATTTTTATGGATGACGCCAATTCCGCCCTGTCTGGCAATCGCAATCGCCATGCGGTGTTCTGTAACCGTATCCATTCCCGCACTCATCATCGGTATATTCAATCGAATATCCGCAGTCAAATTTGTCTGAAGATTTACCTCATTCGCTATGATTTCCGAATAAGCGGGTACTAATAAAACGTCATCAAAAGTTATGCCTTCACTTATTATTGTTCCCATCTTTCCACTGCCGTCCTTTCGTCGTATCATCTGTTTATTCTTTGATATTTCGACTAGTATAACCAAAATAAATCAGCTTGTCAAGAGGGAAATTATAATATTTATCTGACAAAAAAATAAACAGGAAGGATATAAATAAACAATCTCTTTGTAAATAAGATTTACCTATTTATATCCTTCCCCCAATTTCACACGATGTATGTAACAAATTCATTTTTAAATCGCAAAATCTACATGCTGTACAGTTCCTGCTTCACCGGTGGATTCGCGAAGATAAACCCCTGTTTTACGAATCATTGCATTTGTTTCATTGGTTGTCAGATCATTTAAGCTATGCTGTGTGGAAACGTTTCCAAGGAATATCGCTCCGATATCTGCTTCCTTTAAGGAAAGGAGCTTATCATTCCCGTTTTCGTCCTTAACCCAGACTTTCAGCTTGTCATAAATTTCATCATTTTCATCAATCCAATGGTTTCCGTCCTTATCATACTCGGATAAATCCGCAAAACCATCACCCGATTTTGTCCCGAACAACTCGTTTCCGTCATTGATTATGCCATCTCCGTTTTTGTCCAGTGCCAAAAATCCGCTTTCTTTCTGTAACTGCGATACTTCATCCAAATCCCCGTCGGCATCCAAATCAAATAAGAATTTCTGATCGCTTACGCCCGCCACATTCGATCCCATATTGATGACCAACGGATCGGTCATAATCTTTACGGTTTCTGTTTGCTCAAACTCCAGATACTGTGTAAATGAACGTGACATTTCAAATTCCAGATTAAATGAAATCTCTCTGCCGTCTACCGTTTTGACGCTTCCTGCACTTCGGAATGCCGTAACCTCCTGTTCTGAATGGAAACTCGAAAACTTTGTTGTGACTTCCCATTCACCGTTCCGGATACCAGCCGGCCGCGACGACGATGTCCCCATATGTGTGATTGGACTTCGTGCGGGGGAAGATGATTGAAACACATCATTCAGCAACCCTGCAATACGACCGATATCACCATTTGAACCCTGCCCTCTGCGAAGCTTTCGGAGAACTTCCATCATCTTACGAAGCAACTCATTTTGTATATCGAGTTTATCCATAAACGGTTCTCTCCCGGCGGCTTCCTCCGCCATCCTTTTTTCATTCGCTCTCTTCTGTTCTTCAAACATCTCTTTTGCCCGTTCCGAAAGCGAAAGCTTTGCTGCTGTTCTCGGATTCTCCGCTTCTTTTGCCGACCAGCTTGTCATCGACTGGACACTGTCCGTCTGTTCTTCATAATGCGCGGAATCCATAAAAATAATACTGCTGTCAATCTTCATAGTAATACCTCCTTGTATACTCTTGATTGAACACTTCTGTTAATTGTAACCTGTTTTGCCGTGAATCCATTCACGGCGGCTATGACTGCTCAAGCATCTGAAAATAAAAATACTCATTTAGTATATCGGAATAAAAAAGAACATCATTAGGGAGAATGACATTCTTTTTTATTGAATTTAGAAAAGTGCTCTATTTGCGGAACAATATTTACAAAGTAAACGTTAGCGGGCGCGTTTCCCAGCGCCCGTTTTTCTCAGCTGCCTGCTTTTTCATCCCATAGATTTCAGCGAATCAATCCTTTTAAAGCAAATATATTACTTTCTAAATCTTCTACTTTCTTTTTCCTTTTGGTATCTATGTCCACCTCTTTAAAATGCTGGATATTCGTTATGATATCAACATTCATTGTGTTAATATCCTGATTTATCCCGCCCGCCATTGCCACATCATAATAGGCAATGGATTTCAGCGCTTCCGTCTTTCTGGTATTCCATTCTTCGTTTACTTCTTTCAGTTTCTTTTCTTCCTCTTCCAGCATTTCTTTATATACTTCATTCAAATCGTTTTTGTAACGCTCCTTTAAAGCTTCTTTACCATAATCCTCCATGACAGTAGATACCTCCTATTTTTAATATATTATCCATTATCGTAAAATAATATAAATCCACAGCTATTTTTTCGTTTCTTCCGCTGCCTTTGATTCGTCAATTACTTTTTTGATTACTAAAGGCGGGGCTTCTTCATAACGTTCAAAGGAAAGGCTGAACGAACCTCTGCCCTGCGTGGTGGAACGGATTGTCGTCGAAAAATCACCCATTTCACCCATAGGAACATCCGCTGCGATTTCCTGTAAATGATCCTCCATCGGATTCATTTCTAAAACACGGCCGCGTCTTTTATTGATTTCACCGACGATATCTCCCATATTATCCTCCGGAATAACCGCTTTCAACTGTCCTCTTGGTTCCAATAAGGTTGGATTGGCATCCGGCATCCCTGATTTGTATGCCAATGACGCCGCCATTTTAAATGCCATTTCGGAAGAATCCACCTGATGATAAGAACCGTCCACCAGCGTCGCTTTTAGTCCTACTACCGGATATCCTGCTAATACACCCTTTTTGGAAGCTTCCAGCAAACCTTTTTCAACGGCAGGAAAATATCCTTTCGGTACGGCGCCGCCGAAGATTTTTTCCTCAAATACCAAGGAATCGCTTTCGCATGGTTCAAACTCAATCCAAACATCACCGTACTGACCGTGTCCGCCGGATTGCTTTTTATGCTTGCCCTGTACCCTTACTTTCTTCCTTATTGTTTCCCGGTATGCCATCCTCGGTATTTCAAGCTCCACATCCAATGAGAATTTATTTTTCAATTTTGATACGATAATATCAAGATGCTGCTCTCCCATACCTGACAGTATCTGCTGCTTTGTTTCCGAATTTGTTTCAAAAATAATCGAAGGGTCTTCTTCAATCAGTCTGGTTAAACCGTGGCTGATTTTGTCTTCCTCTCCTTTCTTGACAGGTGTAATCGACATCGACAATGTCGGCTTGGGAAAGGCAAAGGAGGACAGTGTAATCGGTTTGGACGCATCCGCCAGGGTATCACCGGTCAGAACATCTCCGAGCTTGGAAACCGCCCCGATATCTCCCGCACTTATGTACGGTGTTTCCATCTGTTTGCCGCCTAAAAGGTATAATAATTTACCGATCCGTTCATGCTCACCCGTACGTGTATTAATAATTTGGCTCTCATGTGTTATTTTCCCTGTCACAACTTTAAAGTAAGACAGTTTTCCTACAAACGGGTCGATAATCGTTTTAAAAACAATTGCCGACACCGGCTCGGAAGCATTGACTTTTACTTTTATTTCATTCCCGTCCTTATCCTCCGCCGGCTCCTCCGGAGCCTTGTCCGCACTTGGAAGCACCTTAATAATATCATTCATCAGCAGGTCAATGCCTTCGCCTTTTAAACCGGAACCGCAATAAACCGGTGTGATATCTCCGCTTGCGATACCTTCCGATAACCCTTTGAAAATTTCATCCGAAGTAAGCGGCTCACCGGAAAAGAACCTGTCCATCAATTCTTCATCCACTCCCGCTACCGACTCACAAAGCATATTGTGCATTTCCTCATATTGATCCCCCATGTCGGGCATCGGAACTTCTTTTGCTTTTCCGCCCGCAAACTCCCATGCTTTTCCGGTAACAAGATTGACATAGCATTGAACCTTATGATCTACCACATGCGGAATAACGACCGGACAAACCTCCGTACCGTATTTTTCGGTTAAGCCGTTGACTACTTTATAGTAATCTGCATTTTCAGAGTCCATTTTGTTTATGAAAAAGATTTTTTTCATATCCCTCTTTGACGCAGCCTTAAATCCCTTTTCTGCTCCTACAGAAATCCCTGATTTTCCGGACAAAACAATGATTGCCGTATCAGAGGCACGAAGTGCCTCGCATACTCCTATCTCAAAATCAAAAAGCCCCGGCGCATCCAATAAATTAATCTTACTGTCTTTCCATTCCAACGCAGCTACGGCAGTCGAAATGGATACTACTCTCTTTTTTTCTTC
>DBDL01000204.1:13883-14174 GCA_002293545.1 Lachnoclostridium sp. UBA933
GCTTCGGCAAGAGTTGTTTTCCCGCTGCTTGCATGTCCGACAAGGGCAACATTGAAAATCCTGTTTGCTTCGTATTGCTTCATAACTTCCTCCATTCTGTCACCGGTTTTTCATTTAAAATGATTCTTCATTTCATACCGGAGGCATAAAATTTAACGTTCCATTCTTGTTTTTCATTATAACATGTTATTCTGAAAAAATTAAGCAATTTTTTCTTTTTTTTATTCTATTGGTTTTTCGGTGGGAGGCGGCAGTGTAATCGTCCCCTGTATGCCGGATGCCAACAGGGAC
>DBDL01000144.1 GCA_002293545.1 Lachnoclostridium sp. UBA933
TCATTGACCCCGAACTCACGTTAAAGTTTATTCTTTAAGATAACATTTTGATTTATACTATAAAAAAGTCACTTTTTTTGTGGATAAAATAGTTAATAAAAAAGTATTGAGATTGAAATAAAAACTATACTTTTGCAGAATATTTTATGGAAAATAAAAATAAAAANNTAATTAACTATGGCAAGTGACAAGTTCAAAACTGTTGAAAAAGATAGCGTTGCGGTCAAGTTTGTAGGAGATTCCGGAGACGGAATGCAGTTGACAGGAACACTATTTTCTGATGCTTCGGCATTAACGGGGAATGATTTGGCTACATTTCCCGACTATCCTGCCGAAATTCGAGCGCCGCATAATACGGTTGCGGGAGTTTCCGGATACCAGGTNNAAATTGGTAAGAAAATCCGTACCATTGGAGACAAATGTGATGTTTTGGTAGCTATGAATCCGGCTTCCTTAAAAGCCAACCTTAAATGGGTTATGATGGGAGGAACCATCATTGTAGATAAGGATTCCTTTGTGGATAAAGCTATTGAAAAAGCGGGTTACACTTTCAATCCGTTGGAAGATGGCTGTTTATCCAGCTACAGCATTATTGCTGCACCTATCAGTTCTTCTGCAAAAAGGGTAGGAGCTGAGTTTGGACTTGACATGAAAGCAGCGGAACGCACCAAAAATATGTTTGCATTGGGTATTGTTGCCTTTATCTTCGAAAGAGATTTGGATACGCTTGCAAAACTGCTTCATACACGGTTTAAGAAAAAACCGGAAATTGCCAAAGCAAATGTTGAAGTGTTGAAAGCCGGTTATATTTACGCAGAATCTGTTGAAGCAATACATTCACGTTATCATATTGCTACAGCAACTCTTCCCAAAGGTACATACCGTAATATTTCGGGAAATATTGCTACTGCCTGGGGATTATTGGCAGCATCGGAACGTTCAAAACGACCATTGTTTTTAGGCTCTTATCCTATTACGCCTGCTACAGATATATTAATAGAATTGGCAAAGCATAAATCGTTGAATGCACGGGTTATGCAATGTGAGGATGAGATTGCAGGCATTTGTTCTGCAATTGGGGCTTCTTTTGCCGGATCAATGGCGGTAACGACTACTTCCGGTCCTGGATTATCATTAAAATCGGAAGCGATTGGTTTGGCTGTTATAACGGAATTGCCTCTGGTGATTGTAGATGTTCAGCGTGCAGGTCCTTCTACAGGAATGCCGACAAAGTCAGAACAGGGAGATTTGTATCAGGCATTGTTTGGGCGTAATGGAGAATGTTCCTGTATTGTAATTGCGGCATCATCTCCTAATGATTGTTTTATTTCAGCTTATACGGCTGCAAAATTGGCTATGGAACACATGACTCCTACTATTTTGTTGACAGACGGTTATATTGGTCAGGGTTCGGAATTGTTCCGTATACCTAAAGTAGCTGATTTACCGGGCATCAATCCTCCTGTTGCACAGCCAAACGATCCTGATTATGCACCATATCGTCGGGATGAGAAATCATTTGTACGTAAATGGGCATTGCCGGGGACGGAAGGTTTACGTCACCGAATTGGCGGTTTGGAAAAAACGGATGGGAAGGGCGAGGTATCTACCGATCCGTTGAATCATGAAAAAATGGTTCATTTTAGAAATGCAAAAGTACAAAAGCTTGCCGATTTCATTCCTGAACAGGAAGTGGATGGTGATAAAGAAGGTGATTTGTTGGTAGTAAGCTGGGGTGGAACTTACGGGCAGACATTTGTTGCTGTTAATGCAATGCAAAAGCAAGGTAAAAAAGTAAGTCTTGCTCATTTCAAGCATATTATGCCATTGCCTAAAAACACGACCGATATTTTCAGGAAATTCAAGAAAATTCTGGTTTGTGAACTCAATGACGGACAGTTTGCTAATTATTTGCGTATGGTTCATCCTGAATTTACTTATATGAAATACGATAAAGTACAGGGATTACCATTTACAACTGAAGAATTAATAGAAAAGTTCAACCAAATTTTGGAGGGAAAATAACATGAGTTACGAAACAATAGAAAAGTCAAGAGTTGCTTTAACAAAAGATGATTTTGCCAGTGATCAGATGGTAAAATGGTGTCCGGGTTGTGGATCGCATGCTATTCTGGCAGCATTGGAAAATGTATTTCCTAAAATCGGTTACAAGAAAGAAAATTTCTGTTTGGTTTCCGGTATTGGTTGTGCTTCACGCTTTCCATACTATGTAAATACGTATGGATTTCATGGTATTCATGGACGTGCCAATCCCATTGCTACGGGAGTGCGGGTTTCTAATCGTCAGTTAAGTGTTTGGGTTATTTCCGGGGACGGTGATTCATTGGCAATTGGAGGAAATCATTTTATCCATGCAATTCGGAGAAATATAGATTTGAATATTTTATTATTCAATAATCAGATATATGGATTAACCAAGGGGCAATATTCTCCTACAACCAAATTTGGAGCTGTAACAAAAACTTCTCCTCAGGGAACGATAGAAGAGCCTTTTATGCCGGGGGAACTGGTTTTGGGAGCACAGGGAACGTTTTTTGCTCGTGTAGTGGATAATAATCTGAAACTGATGCAGGAAGTGATGCTTGAAGCAGCTAAGCATAATGGTACTTCGGTTGTGGAATTTTTGCAGAATTGTATTATCTTCAATGATAATACACATGCACAGATTACGAATCGTGATACGGCTGCCGATAATCAAATCATCCTGCGTGATGGTGAACCAATGATATTTGGAAAAGACCGTAATAAAGGATTGATTTTGGGAGATCGTGGTTTGGAAGTCGTCACAATCGGAGAAAACGGAATCAGGGAAGAAGATATTTTGATTCATGACATGTATCAGCAGGATGCGGGTTTGCATTTGATGCTTGCAAAAATGCAGTTGCCTGAATTTCCGGTTGCTTTGGGCGTTATACGTTCTACATCTGCTCCTTCTTACGACCAGTTATTGGAAGACCAAATCCGCGAAGCACAGCGTACTTCTAAAATCCGCAATGTTGATGATCTGCTCAACAGTGGAGATACCTGGGAAATATAAAATGTAAAAGTTTAGAATTCATGTAATATTGTGAGGATGTCCTGATGGGCATCCTCTTTTCTTTTTGCAAGTTTTTACGAAACAATACATCGACTGACTCACGTGATTGTAAAATATGCCGACCTGATGAAAGCGGCGAATGTTAGCCGGGAAAAGCTCAAAGGAAGTACCAAAACCCTCATCGAGAAGGATGTTGCTGTCTTGAATAATATTTACAACGTGAATTTGAGATTTACTTATTTGATTAAGAGAAGTTATGCAAGTTCCAAGAATTTGAAAGTTTAAACATTCTACCCTTGTACTGTCAGATAAAATAGAAACTTATTCAATATATAAATGATGAATGCTATAAGAATCTTTAAATCCCGAAGGGATAATATGATTATAGATGATGAATACCACAAAAGCCTTTAAATCCCGAAAGAATGATAGGATTATAGAACTTCGGGCGGGACAAAATCGACAGAAGAAGATACGAAAATAGAGGAATAAGCCGGAAAAGTCATAGCGATAGACCATATTTTTTTGCGGAGAAGGATATTTTTCCCGGACAATACTGTTGCTACGATAGACAAGACATTTCTTTCTTTGGACAATGCTGTCGAAATGATGG
>DBDL01000127.1 GCA_002293545.1 Lachnoclostridium sp. UBA933
ATAATACAGGCGCGTGAACAACTCAGCATCGGTCACGCACCCGGCATGTTTTTTGAGCCATCATCCTGCCAATCGCCCATTCATAAAAATTCTTACCCGGCAGGGAGAGGGAAATCCCTTTGCAAAATAGTTGAATACTGACCCCGTTCACCTCACGCGCAAGGTAAAACAACACCCTTATACTAAAACAAAAANNTTCCGCCAAAATAGCATTGCTCACGTCAATGCCCCGATCTGTGAAAGCAAGCCGTTCCCCGTCCGTATTCACCAGATTCAGTTTTTTATATTTATCAATCGGCTCACGAAATAGCTCATACATTTCTATTCCAAACCTCTCTTTAAAATCCGCAAAGGAAATCCCGTCCATTTTTCGCAGTCCAAAAATCACATATTCTTCGATCTGATTTTCTTTGCTCAGAATCTCTTTTTCACATTCTGTCAACGTATGATTTACGTACAGTGTAAAATCATCGGTATTCTTCCACCGGGTATTTTGAAACAGTGAAGAAGCACCAAGTCCAAAACCGGCATATTCTTCCCCTGACCAGTATTTTAAATTATGTCTGCATTTATAACCCGGTTTGGCATAATTTGAAATTTCATACCGGTTATAACCTGCCTGAATCAACTGCGCTTTAGCTGTTTGATAGAGTTCATTATTCTGCTCATCACTCATAACCGGATGATTCCTATATGTTTCAAATAACGGCGTACCGGGTTCCAGTATCAAATGATATGCCGATATATGTTCCGGCTGCAGTGCCAATACCCTCTCAAGGGATTTTGTCAAGCCGACGGGTGTCTGCCTGGGTATCCCCGTCATTACATCAATGTTGATATTATCAAACCCGGCTTCTCTTGCCCATTTATAACATCTGGTAAAATCCTCGTATGTGTGGATCCTTCCCAATGCTTCCAGCTCGGCAATATGTGTGCTTTGCAAACCGAAACTAATACGGTTCAATCCCGCCTTCCGGTATTCGGCAAGCTTCTCCTTTGCTGCCGTTCCCGGATTGCATTCAATCGAATATTCTGTTTCGTCACTCATATGAAAATTTTCATGCAGTGCCTGCAGGATTGCATGTATGGAAAACACAGACAAAATAGAGGGCGTCCCGCCCCCAATAAAAACGGTATCCGCAATAACGTCCTGGTAAGCTTTTGCTTTTTGTCCGATTTCCCATAATAATGCTTCCGTGTATTGCTTTTTCTGTTCATCGGATTCCGTATATGACAGGAAGTCGCAATACAAACACTTTTTTTTGCAAAACGGGATATGGATATAGATTCCCAAACGTTTTTTAATCATTTTCATCCAGTTTCAGAACACTCATAAATGCTTTCTGAGGAATCTCCACACTTCCAATCTGACGCATACGTTTCTTTCCCTCTTTTTGTTTTTCCAGCAGTTTTTTCTTTCTTGTGATATCACCGCCGTAGCATTTCGCAAGAACATCTTTTCTTACTGCCCTTACCGTTTCCCTCGCAATAATTTTGCTGCCGATTGCTGCTTGGATCGGAATTTCAAACAGATGTCTGGGGATTTCCTTTTTCAGCTTTTCGCACATTTTACGCCCGCGCTCCACGGCAGAGCTTTCATGTACGATAAAGGATAATGCGTCGACTTCTTCTTTATTTACAAGCATGTTCAGCTTAACAAGCTCCGCCCTTTCATATCCCTTTAACTCATAATCAAAGGAGGCATATCCTTTGGAACGTGATTTGAGAGAATCAAAGAAGTCATATATGATTTCATTTAACGGCATAATATACTTGAGGAGCGCACGTGTTTCTTCCATATATTCCATGCCAAGGTAAATGCCTCTCCGTTCTGTGCAAAGCTTCATGATGGAACCGACAAACTCTGTGGTAACCATAATTTCCGCATTGACTACCGGTTCTTCCATTATTTCAATTTCCGTTGGATCCGGCAGGTTTGACGGATTTGTCACTTCTATCATCTGACCGTTCTTTTTCGTCACATGATAGACAACTCCGGGCGCGGTCGTCACCAAATCCAAGTTATATTCGCGTTCTAACCGCTCCTGTACGACTTCCAGATGAAGCAGTCCCAAAAAACCGCAGCGAAACCCAAAACCAAGAGCAGCCGATGTTTCCGCCTCATATTGCAAAGCAGCATCGTTTAATTGAAGTTTCTCTAAGGCATCCCTCAAATCCTGATATTTCGCTCCATCTGCCGGATATAAACCGCAGTATACCATCGGAAGCACTTCTTTGTACCCCGGCAATGCCTCTTCACAGGGATTTTCCGCATCAGTTACCGTATCTCCGACTTTTGTGCCAGATACACTTTTTAAACTGGCAGTGATATAACCAACCATTCCCGCCGAAAGTTCTTCGCACGGAATAAACTGTCCTGCCCCGAATGTCCCGACTTCTACTACTTCCTCCTGCAAATCCGTCGCCATAAGCTTGATAAATGTTCCTTTTCGGACAGTTCCGTCAAAGATACGGCAAAAGATAATAACACCTTTATAAGGATCATAAAGGGAGTCAAAAATCAAGGCTTTTAAAGGTTTTTCCTCCGCACCGCCCGGCGCAGGGATTTTTTTTACGATCTGCTCCAATACCGACTCTATTTGAAGTCCCTGTTTCGCAGAAATCAACGGCGCATCCTGTGCTTCAATCCCGATAACATCTTCAATTTCATTGATAACACGCTGGGGATCGGCACTCGGTAAGTCTATTTTATTAATAACCGGCATGATTTCCAAGTCGTGGTCAATCGCCAAATAACAATTGGCAAGTGTCTGCGCCTCAATCCCCTGCGCGGCATCCACGATAAGAATTGCCCCTTCGCAAGCGGCAAGACTCCTTGACACTTCATAATTGAAATCCACATGACCCGGCGTATCAATTAAATTAAAAATATATTCTTCTCCGTTTTCGGCTTTATAAACTGTCCGTACCGTTTGTGCTTTGATCGTGATACCGCGTTCCCGTTCCAGTTCCATATTGTCAAGAACCTGCGACTGCATTTCCCGGTCGGTAAGCAATCCGGTTTTTTCAATAATGCGGTCTGCCAGTGTGGATTTTCCATGATCTATATGTGCAATAATACAAAAATTACGAATTTTTTCTTTTTGATTCTGAAACATTTCTTTCTCCTATCTGTATGCTTTAACATCACATATTATAGCACATCAAGGGGGAAAAACAAGTAAAACTTATCCCAATGACCGTATCGGATGGCAGTACAGAAAACAAAAATACTTATTTCGGTATGTTAAAAAGTAATTCTGCATACCGGATGTCAAGGTTTGCACCGACCGCAAGGGGCATAATGCAAACGGACAATTTCCTCTCTGCTCTGCACAGAATCGAACCTGTTTTTATCTGCCATATCTTTTATGCTGGAACAATTTGGCAAGTGAAACTTATTGGTATTCGTATTGATTACATATGTAGTGTCTGCATGGACACGAACCGGGTTGTTTGATTTCTCCGGTGTCTTTACCGGAGAAACATTTTCTCCAGCGGATTTATCGCTGTTCCCCGCTGTCCAAGACCCGGACGGCGGATTGTTCCATGTGATGCTGCTGCCGTCGGAAGCGGCAACAATACTCCCCTGCTTATCCGTCCGGAACATTTTTATATTTTTCTTATACAGGCGGTTTAATGTTTGTGCGTGCGGATGCCCGTAAGAATTTTCATCCCCGCAGCTAATCACAGCGTATTCGGGATTTATGTTATCCAAGAATTCCTGTGTGGTTGCTGTCTTGCTTCCATGATGCGACACCTTGTATACATCGGCGGCTATGCTTTGCCCATTTTCCAGCATATCGCTTTCCGATTCTTCTTCCGCGTCGCCGGTAAAAATAAATCGGTTATTCCCATGTGATAAAAGAAT
>DBDL01000198.1 GCA_002293545.1 Lachnoclostridium sp. UBA933
GCACATCCTCGTGAACACACAATGAGATATATAGATATCGAAAGCATAAAATCAGGCATGATTGTCGGCAAAACTGTTTTGAGTGAAGAGGGAACGGTTTTGCTTCATCATCATGTAAAATTAACCAAATCTTTAATCACACGGATTAGAAATAAAGGACTTCCCGGTCTTTATATTGAAGACGACCTTTCCAAGGATGTCCGTATTGATACGATTATTAGTGATGAAGCGGAGTCAAGAGCTATTCAGGCGCTGCGCTCTTTGGATATTGATGCCGCGTTGCATGTGGCGGAAACAATTGTCGATGAGTTATGCGCACGTGACGAAATCAGTATTAACCTGATCAGTCTTCGTACGGATTTAGATGATACGTACAAGCATTCCGTTAATGTGGCAGTTTTATCAGCCGTCATGGGAATGGGACTAGCATTGAAGGAATCTTATATGAGAGAACTGACGGCTTCCGCTTTGCTTCATGATATCGGCAAAGTAAATGTTCCCAGATACATCTTAGATAAACCGGGTACTCTTACGCTGGAAGAATATGAAAAAGTAAAAGAACATGCCGAGCTTGGTTATGAACGGATTAAAGGGGATTTTCAGCTAAGCTCCAAAATCAAAATGGGTGTTTATTCCCATCACGAAAATATAAACGGAACCGGCTACCCGCTTGGTTTGGTAGGCGACCAGATTTTTATGTTTGCCAAAATCATTCACATTGCGGACGTCTACGATGCACTCGTCAGCGAACGCCCTTACAAAAAGGCATATTCCCCGATTGAAGCGATCAAGTTTTTGTCTGATAACGGGGGAAAAATGTTTGAAGCGGAATATGTGAAGATATTTTTGAAACATGTCCCGTTGTATCCAAAGGGGAGAAATGTAATTCTTTCCACCGGAGAAGTAGCCGTTATCATAGAAAACCGCCTGCATCATACGCTGACTCCGCTGGTGCGTACAATGACAGGCGTTACCATTGATTTATCATTGGAAGAAAATACCGATATTTTAATTCTTGATTTTGAATCGAATACCAAACAACATGCCTGACAATTAACGATTACCTGCCGAAGCTTTCATTCTAAGTTTCTGCATCAGTCCGATTTTTCCAACCGGAGCTTCCAATACATTCCTTCCCTTTACATCCATAATATAAATTCCGCTCAGAACTGCCTTGACTTCTTTTTTGATGGGCAGCATTGGAAAAATCTTCTCATCGCACATCAAGGTCATTACCTTCGGACCGATTTTTGCCTTAACAACAGGTACTTTTGAGCTTCTTAAATACTTTGGCGTCGATTCCAAAACGATTTTCGGCAAACCGGCTTCCTTTAATTTCATTCGTTTTTTATCTATGATAAGCAAAGAAGTTGTCTGTGCTGCCGCTTCCATTTGAGCCTGAGATGATTCCTGCTTTTTTTGCATTTTTTTTCCGACGATTGTCAGGGCAATCAATGCGATTATCAGCACTCCTATAATAATACCAACTACGATAAAAACGATATTCCACGGAAACAAAAAAGCGGGAATAAATGGGGTATTCATAATTTTTCTCCTTTCAACAGATATTTGTTTTTCTGGTACATATCCGCAATGATACTTTGCACATATGCGCCGATATGCTTTTGCTGTTCGGGTTCCAATTGTTTTATGTCAATCGGTTTCCCAAACTCAATCAAAACCTTCCCTCCGTGAAGCCAAGGAAGTGCTTTTTCAAATAATTCATCGGTACCTGCAATACAAACAGGAATAATCGGGCATTCTGCCTTACGGGCAATACGAAAACTGCCTTCTTTAAACGGCAGCAATTCATCTGTCGGATTTCGTTTCCCCTCCGGCGCAATATATACGGAATAACCTTCCTGTGCCCGTTTTGTCGCTTCCAAAATCACTTTCATCTGCTGTTTCATATCCCCGCGGTCAATAAAAAGACATTGCAGCAGAATCATCCATTGAGCAACAATAACCATTTTTTTTAATTCTTTTTTTGCCACAAATAACGTCTGCGTCGGGGCTTCCGAATAGGCAATGAGTATGTCATAAAAACTTCTGTGATTTGCCGCATAAAATACCGCACGGTCACGCGGTATATACTCACGCCCGATGACTATTTTCTTTGCTCCGGCAACCAAAAGCAATGCCTTAAACCCATACCGCATCACCTGCGTTGCGATAAGCTGTGCATATTTTTTATGAAACAACCGGACGATAAAAGCAATCAATAAAAACGGCAGACTTAATATTAACATGATGATTGTATATAAAAAAACAGGTATCGTACGCATAATTCTCCATTCTGTTTATCTTGATATGATTTCCTTAGAACAACTTCGGACATGCTTTCCCGTTCCGGCTTGCTTCCGTCTTGTAAAGATGATAAACCAACGAGGACTGCTATTCGCTGCCGGACTTGTCATCTTCCGGCTTCTCCGTTGGCGGCTTCGGGGTCATTGCCGGCTGTTTCGGCGGCTTCGGAGTACGTACCGGTCTTTCCGTAGCAGACGCCGGTTTTTTCGGCGGCTTCGGGGTACGTACCGGTTTTTCCGGTTTTTTTGTTACTTTTGGTTTTTTATCTGCCGCAGGATTTTTGGAATCAATCCGATTATTTTTTTCCGAACCCCTCTTGTTTTTTGAATCCGGCTTTGGGGTCGTCTTCGGCTTCTTTGTCGGTTCCGGACTTTTTGATTCTTTCGGCTTCGGTGTCGGCGTCGCATAACTTACTTTATCGGCGTCCTCAACATCAACTCCGTCATATTCTTCACTGGAAAGACTTCCATAGTATTCTTCTAAGGTAAGGTTGTTTCTATACAGGTACGAAGCAACTGTCGTACCGACATACCGTATGTGCCACGGCTCATATGTATATCCGGTTTCCTCGTTTTTCCCCTTGGGATAACGAACGATATATCCGAACCTGTGACAGTTATGTGCAAGCCATTTTCCTTCCGGTGTCATGGCGAATGCCTGATCCAAACGGCACCCTATGCTTTTTACCGAAACATCCATGGCAAGTCCGGTTTGATGCTCACTGCTTCCGGGTTTCGCCGAAACAGAGTTCGTTGCGTCCAAGCCCCTGACTCTCACATTATTGTCATAAATCTGCTTTTGCCTTTCATAGGACCGGTATCCCGATATCCCATAAATCTTATAGTTTTCCCTGCGCGCTTCCGCAAACATCTTCTCGATCGCCTCGGCGGCAACACGCTGCATCTTGCGTTTTTCATGTTTGTAATTAAAATCAAATTCTATATCCGGTTCCACGAGTGAGTCCGGTATAAAAGATGGCTGAAGCAAGTGATTCCGATTTACTAAAACGGTAATACTGCTTGGATTTGTATCAAGCGGTACAATCGGGTTATCCTCCAGTATTGAGTTTAAATCCTCCGGCAAGAGTGATTCCTCCTTCGCCGTATCCATATTGTTATTATAATAATTTTCATTTGGATCAGCCGCCGTGCTTTCCACACTTGTATGTTCCCCTTCTCTGGGAATTGAAAATACAACAGTCCATATGAGCAGCATGATTACAACGACAATGATTATTTTTTTCATATGGCAAACCCCCGAAAAACCTATCAATCAGTGCATTTATGTTTCCTTTTATCATAAAATAATTATAGCAAGGCATACCGAATCCGTCAATGAAAAAAAATATTGATTAATTGTTTTCACTGGTATAAAATATAAATATATACATATGACGATGAAAGAAGGGATAAATCATGGAGTCGAAACAGGTAAAAAGCACTGAAATGTCACGGGTCAATTTGGGGGCAATTATGTGCCACGCAGGTGAAAATGTTATCATATCTATTGCTTATCTGCTGGAATATGCAAAAGGCGCAAGGACACTTGATTATGTTCTCGGTATTATCGCAATGGCAATCATACCGATTGTGATCGAACTGTTTGTATACTCAAAAAATAAGGAAAGCAAAGCAATCAAGTACATTGTCGGCTTGCTGTTTTGTGTCCTCTATGCATACGTATTACTGACAACAACAAACCCGCTCGCCTTTGCCTACATATTCCCCATGCTGATAACGATCACATTATTTTCTGATGTGATTTTTGATTTTCTAATTGCAGTGTTAGTTGTGATATTGAATGTGATTTCTATCATCTTACTGCACCCGGACGGATTTCAGGGAAATGATATGGCGTCCGCCGAAATTCAAGTATTGGCACTGGTGATTGTCGGCATCTATCTTGTTGTTACCTCGCGTGTTATCAAACGAAACAATACTGAGAAACTGGATCTGCTTTCTTCCGAAAAGAAAACCATTTCCGATTTATTGGCTACCGTCATGACCTCCTCAAATAAAATCACGGAGGACATTAAAATCATGTCCGGTGAAATGACAACCTTGGAGGACTCCGTCATGCAGACAAAAGACGCGATGAAGGAAGTATCGGAAGGAACGACCGACACCGCCGAATCACTTCAGGAGCAGCTGCTCAGCTCCGAGGAAATCCATAACCATGTCAAGATCGTTCATGATATGTCCAAACAGCTTCAAAGCAGTATGGAAGAAACCAATCATGAAGTACAAGACGGCAAAACCAATATCAATTCGCTTATGCAGCAGGCAAATGAATCTTCCAAAACAAGTACACAATTAGTTCCTCAGTTGAAAGAGTTAAATGAACAAATGGATAAAATGCATTCGATCATTGAAATCATTACCGGAATTGCAAATCAAACCAATCTGCTCGCACTGAATGCGTCGATTGAAGCCGCAAGAGCCGGCGAGGCAGGCAAAGGCTTCAATGTCGTTGCCGGTGAAATCGGCAGTCTTTCCGGTCAGACACAATCGGCAACCGTTACGATTACAGAATTGATCGGTCAGGTTTCCTCCAAACTGGATTCAGTCGTCAATGCCATCCAAATATTACTGAAAAGCAATAAAAAACAATTTGAGCTGGCGGCTTCAGCAACGGAAAATCTTGATAAAATTTCATCCTCCCAAGAAAACCTTGGCACCCAGACAAAAGACCTGGACGGGATTATTGATAAATTGAAATCGGCAAACGAGGGTATTGTAGAAAGCATTCAGAGCGTTTCTTCTATTATGGAAGAGGTATCGGCACATGCCACGGAAACTTCTTCCGCCTGTGACCATAATGCGGATATTGTAGATGAAATGGAACAACTGGTGCAAGAGCTTAATGAAAATGCGGAACTGCTTATGAGTAAACATCAATCGCAATAAATGGGAGAGGTCATGAAAATTCCGGACGGAGCGGCTAGAATTATAACCAAATTAGAACAAAACGGCTTTGAAGCATTTATCGTAGGCGGATGTGTACGGGATTCCATAATAGGTCGGATTCCGGAAGATTGGGATATTACCACATCGGCGCCTCCGGCTCAGGTAAAAGCCCTGTTTCGCAGAACTGCCGATACCGGTCTGCAGCACGGTACTATAACGGTATTGGACGGCGATACCGGTTATGAAGTGACCACTTACCGTATGGACGGTATCTATGAAGACCACCGTCATCCAAAGGAAGTCACCTTTACCGGAAACCTCCGCGAGGATTTGAAACGCAGGGATTTTACAATCAATGCGATGGCATACAGTCCCCGCACCGGTATCATTGATATTTTTAACGGGCAAAGGGATTTGGCGAATAAATTAATTTGCGCTGTCGGAAATGCCGAAGAACGATTTTCGGAAGATGCGCTTCGTATGCTCCGGGCGGTTCGTTTTGCCGGACAACTGGGGTTTGAAATCGAAGCACGAACCATCGGCGCAATACGCGAACTGGCACCCTCCATCCGTTATATAAGTAAGGAAAGAATCCGGGTGGAAATAATAAAGCTTTTATTGTCGGACGGTTCCGGGCAGTTTCGTTTGATCAAGGATCTTGGGTTAATTTTTTCTTTTTTGCCGGAGTGGACAGGCAGTGGATTTTCACTTTCTCTCATAAGCGAAATCAATCGGTTATGTAAACTAAATCCGATTCCGCAAAAAACGCAGACCGCCCTTGTATTTGCCGCACTGCTTCATGAAAATACCGACGCCGGAACGGCACATGCCATCTGCCGCCGTTTGACATTTGATAATGAAACGGTTAAACTGACAGAAAGAATAATTGCTTTCCGAAACAGAATACTGAGGGATAATGAAGTACAAATGAGATTTGCTATGAATGAAATCGGAACAGCACTTCTGCCGGTTTTGTTTTTATTTCAGGAAGCGGAGATTTCCGTGAAAAAAGGGGGTTGCTTATCGGAAAATACACACGGACAAGAATTACAGAGGGCTATGCTGTGCTATGAAAAAATCCTCTCACGGAACGACCCCGTTACGATAAAGGATTTGGCAATAGACGGAAAACAATTAAAGCAGGCAGGATTTCCAAGCGGACCAGAGATGGGAAAGCTTTTGCAGTATTTAATCGAACAGGTTCTGACCAATCCTGCCTGCAATACCTATGATAACCTAATCAACTTAGCAAAACAGAAAGCAATGCCGCAGAAATAAGAAATATCACTGGAGGCGGAAGGGAGAAAAAGAATGTCACTGGAGGTAAAAAATTTAAGGAAAAAATACGGAGAGAAGGTTGTATTGGCGGATTTGAATTTTTCCATGAAAGAGCCGGGCGTGTATGCTCTCTTAGGAACAAACGGCGCAGGGAAAACAACGTCGATCCGTATTATACTCGGAATGCTTGCCGGCAACGGCGGTGAGGTTTTATGGAATGGGAAACCTCTGAATACCGATCGGATGAATATCGGCTATCTGGCAGAAGAAAGAGGGTTGTATCCAAAAACGGAGCTGATGGATCAACTGCTTTATTTTGCACAGCTTAAAAATATGAAAAGAGAAGCCGCAAAAAAAAGAATTGCCGATTTGGCGAAACGGTTTGAGGTTGAAGAATACCTGTACCCCGCCGGTAAAAAGAAAAGAGGGAAGTCCAATACGGCAGAGCAGCTGTCAAAGGGAAATCAGCAAAAAATCCAGATGCTGCTGACACTTTTATCCGACCCTGAGCTGATTGTACTTGACGAACCGTTGAGCGGACTGGACCCTGTCAATTCGGACTTATTCACTTCTATCATTCGGGAAGAAATTGACCGCGGTAAATATATGATTATGTCCAGTCACCAAATGAACGTGATTGAAGAATTTTGCGAGAATGTCACGATTTTAAACAGGGGGATTTCTGTACTTCAGGGAAACCTGAATGAAATAAAAAAAGGATACGGCCGGGTAAATCTATTTATCAAATGTGAAAAGGATATTACCGGTCTGCTGACCGAATCGGGTATTTCCATTGTAAAACAGACAGCAGAGGGAAATTTCTTAAAAGTAAAAGAAGAAAATCAGGCAGCAAAGCTTTTGGAACGGTTGATTTCAGAAAACGTGCCAATTATTCATTACGAGCTGAGAGAACCCTCGCTGCATGAAATATTTATTGAAAAGGCAGGGGATAGTGATTGAATACAACAGACAAAAGAAATCCCGTGAAAAACCTTGGGTGCGTAATTTCTTATACGCTGATACAAAATTTTAAAAGCGGCGGCATTAAAGTCATGACCATTCTTTTCTTTATTATCGCATTGGGTTCCATGCCGGTAATGCAGTTTTTTAATTCGCCGGACAATGACAATACCTTTCCGGTTGATACGGTATATGTTTTGGATGAAACAGGTCTTGGCATCAATGATTTCTCGGCTTTGAAAGAGCAAAACAAAAAATATAAGGATGTTACATTCAGTCCCGTTACGGAATTAAAAGACCTGTCCTCCGAAGAAATGCAGCTTGTGATAAGTAAACCAGCGGATACCTTTATGATTCAATTTATTGCCTCGGAGGAGGATGGTATCTCAGAAGATGATATCACCAAGGCAACTCCTGATTTTAATGAAATTTTTTACAAGGAGCGAATGAAAGCATTGGATATCACCCCGGAACAGGATGCTGTTATGCAGGCGAAAGCAGAAAGCGAAATCACCATACTGAGTGCAGAAGGCACCGTAGATGAAAAAACCGAAGCGGTTTCACAAAATCAATACTACTCGTTCCTTTTTATTATCGTATTGGTGGTATTTTTAATTGCTTTCAGTGCGGAAACCGTGTCCAGCTCGATTGCTTTGGAAAAATCAAATAAACTGGTTGAATCTTTAATGCTCTGTGTAAAGCCTTCCACACTGATATCCGGAAAAGTAATCGGCGGACTTTTGACCGTTATTCTTCAAGTAGGCATTATCATCGCCGGTCTGTTCGCTTCCGCATATCTTTCAATGGAAATTTATAATCTGGATGCACCGATGCTTCCAAAACAGATGCAGGACTTTCTGTCACAAATTGAAGGTCATTCATGGATCTCACTTTTTATTGTATTTTTATTTTTACTTGCCGGTGTCGTATTTTTTGCAACACTTGCCGGGCTTTTCGGAGCTGCGGTCAGCAGTATGGAGGATTTGGCTTCAGGAATGCAGGCATATAACATTCTTATGATTCTCGGTGCCTATTCCGGCATCGGTATCAGTATGATGAAGCTTTTAGGCGAGCAATATAACTGGGTGGAAAAGCTTTTGTGCTTTGTTCCGATTTGTGCTCCGTTTATCGTACCAATTAATCTGTTATCCGGTCAAATAAGTGTTTTATTTGCACTTCTTTCGCTGCTTGTACAGATTGGGTTCATCCTTCTGCTCGGTGCCTTTGTCTTTAGGATATACCGCGCCATGCTCCTTTATAAAGGGGAGCGTCTGAAAATAAAATCTATTATTCGGCTGAGTAAAGAAAGGACGGAAAATCAATGAAAAAAAATACAATGTTTCGCGGATGGGCAAGTGTTTTTCGCTTTACCTTTCAGGAAATCACCGGAAAAAAAGGATATTATGCCAGCTTGTTTATTTTCGCATTCATACTGTTTTTGTTTGTCGTCGGTGCTTTTGCATTACTGTCCGATTCACAGAAAGAAGAAGAGTTAAAACCACTTACCCTCAAAAATATCGCCGTCATTGACGATACGGGATTGGAATATCTCCGGTTCGGAGAATCTGCTAAAATCAGTCATGAAGCTGCTCCCGGTAAAACATGGAACGTAACTTTTGTTTCTGAAACCGAATCGCTGGAATCCAAACAAACCGAAATGAAAGACAGCAAGGAGGACGCCGTCCTTCATATTGAAAAGGGGGAAGGAAACAATGTATCGTGCAATCTTTTCCTGCCCCGCCAAATAGAAATCTCAAGCAACGGGAAAGATCACCTGCTGGAGATGGTATCAAAATTTATTTACCGGACAAAATCCGTCAATCTCGGAATTGAGGAAAACAAGCTCACGGTTTTGACCGCTCCTGTTATGACAACGTACTCCGTACAAGGCGAACCTCCGGAAACCACGGGGGAAACACTTTTAAAACTATTGACTCCGATGGCTTTAATCATGCTGCTTTATTTTATGGTTTTAGCCTACGGACAGAGTGCGGGAAAGATCATTTCTGTGGAAAAAACATCAAAACTCATGGATACCCTGCTTTTATCCGTTAAACCGTATGCATTGATTTTAGGGAAAATAACCGCAATGTCTGCGGCGGCTGTCGTACAGATTATCGCGTGGCTTCTGTCAATCATACTTGGAGTATTTGCCGGAAATTATGCGGGACACATAATCAATCCGGACTTCGTCAACCCTCTCTATGAAGCATTTGATCTGCTCCGTGAAAGCGGTGCCGGCAATGCCTTTACATGGGGCTCGATTCTTTTAGGTATCCTTGCCGTGATACTTGGTTTCTTATTTTATATGATGATCGCCGGGCTTGTTGCTTCCCGCATATCCAAAACGGAGGACTTAGCGCAGGGAATGGGATTCTATCAGATACTCGTCGTCGCCGGATTCCTGATCTCTTATAGCTCTGTAACCTTTTCACCGTTTATTACGGAGCTATGTAATTGGATTCCCGTTACTTCCGCTTATCTGCTGCCCGGAAAGCTGATGATCGGCGACTTCGGTTTCCTGCACGGAATCGGCGTCATTGCCTGCCTGACCGTATTTATTCTGGCTTCCGCTATGATTGCCGCCAGACTTTACCGAAACCAGGTGTTTTATCAGAAATAGACACGTATTCCTACGTTTGTTATTTGTACGGTACTGATTAGCCGATTCTCGGCATCGTACTCAGAAGAGATATCATTCATGTCACTTTTCTAAAACAGATCCGGTTCACCAATGTGGAACTGTCAAAAAAACCGCACACCTAAATTACCAGTAAATAAAGGTGTGTGATTTTCTTGACAGTTTTAGTTTACTTGCTAGTGCCGAATCATAAGAATGTAACAATACTGCATCTTTATCTGGATAACTGCACCCTTTTACTAATTCTTTTATCTATTTACTATTGTATTTTTTACATGCTTGACAGCATTCTTTGTTATGGATTGATGGATTGCCTTACTCCAATGCCCTGTCGGGTCCGTATAATTAATCG
>DBDL01000101.1 GCA_002293545.1 Lachnoclostridium sp. UBA933
CGTGTTTTAAATGCGGAGGAAAGGGCTGCCGTTTCTGTAAGGGAACCGGTTGGATCGAAATCCTCGGCTGCGGAATGGTTCATCCGAATGTACTGAAGATGAGCGGTATCGACCCGGAGGAATATTCGGGTTTTGCGTTCGGTGCCGGACTGGAGCGGATTGCCCTTTTGAAATATGAAATTGACGATATGCGTTTATTATATGAAAATGACAAGAGATTTTTAGAGCAATTTTAAGAAACGGCAGAAAAGCAGGTGATATGCCGGAAATAAAATGTATGGCTAATAATTTCATAAAGAAAAGGAGATTAGGATGAATACACCATTATCATGGATCAAAGCATATGTGCCGGAAATAGATTGTACGGTACAGGAATATACGGATAAAATGACATTATCCGGAACAAAGGTAGAGGGATTTGAAAAACTGGACGGAAGTCTGGATAAAATAATCGTAGGGAAGATCAATAAAATAGAACAACATCCTGATGCGGATAAACTGGTTGTCTGCATGATTCAAATCAATGAGTCGGGGGATGAGGTACAGATCGTGACCGGTGCGCCGAATGTAAGGGAGGGGCAGAAGATACCGGTTGTATTGGACGGCGGGCGCGTAGCGTCCGACCATAGCGGAAACAAAGTACCGGGAGGTACCAAAATCAAAAAAGGAAAGCTTCGCGGAGTTCTTTCCAACGGAATGTTATGCTCTGTTCAGGAGCTTGGTTTTGATGCGGAACGTTTTCCCGACGCGGATGAAGAAGGGATTTTTATTCTGAGCGACCATGAAACGTATAAAGATGCGCCGATTGGGTCGGATGCGATTGAGCTTTTCGGACTGCGGGATACGGTTTTTGAGTATGAAGTGACTTCCAATCGTGTGGATTGTTTTTCGGTCTTGGGGATTGCCAGAGAAGCCGCGGCAACGTTCCGGAAACCATTTATCCCTCCGGAAATCAAAGAAACCGGGAACGACGAAAAAGCGTCGGATTATGTTCAGGTCGAAATACAGAACGAAGAGCTTTGCTCAAGGTTTGTCGCAAGGGTTGTCAAAAATATAAAGCTGGCTCCCTCGCCGGATTGGATGCAGCGGCGTTTGTCTGCCTGCGGTATCCGCCCCATCAATAACATTGTTGATATTACTAACTATGTAATGGAAGAATATGCCCAACCAATGCATGCATATGATTTAGATACGATTGATGGCCGGAAAATCATCGTCCGCACGGCAAAGGACGGAGAAGAATTTATATCCTTAGACGGGAATAAAAGGATTTTGGATTCCTCAATGCTGATGATCTGCGACGGGAAAAAGCCGGTTGGCATCGCCGGGATTATGGGCGGTGAAAACTCTATGATTACCGGGAATATAAAAACGATGCTTTTTGAGGCCGCTTGTTTTAACGGAACCAATATCCGGCTGAGCGGTAAAAAATTAGGGATGCGTACGGACGCCCAGGTCAAATTTGAGAAAGGCATCGACCCCAATCAGACAATGGAAGCAATGAACCGTGCCTGTCAGTTGATTGATCAGCTGGGAGCCGGAGAAGTGGTCGGAGGCGCCGTCGATAGATATCCGGGGAAAAGAGAAGCCGTAACCATTGATTATGATGTCTGTAAAATCAATGAGCTGCTCGGTACCAATATAGACGAAGAAGAAATGATTTCATATTTTGAAAAAATCGGGCTGGAGGCCGATAAAGAAAAGAAATGTGTAACGGTACCGACATGGCGGCAGGACGTTGTCTGCATGGCTGACTTGGCAGAAGAAGCGGCACGCTTTTATGGGTACGATAATATACCGGTTACACTGCCGGTCGGAAAAGCCGCCGCCGGGAAACTGTCTTTGGATGCCGAAATTAGGAATCGGTTGAGAAATGCGGCGGAACAAGCCGGTTTTTCAGAAGGTATGACATATTCCTTTGAAAGTCCGAAAGTGTACGATAAGCTTTTATTGGCAAGTGATGATAAACTGCGTGAAAATGTATTCATTGCAAATCCTTTGGGAGAAGACTACAGTATTATGCGGACGACGCCGCTGAACGGAATGTTATCGTCATTGGCTTTAAATTATAACCGCAGGAATCAAAGTATGAAATTGTATGAAATGGCAACGGTTTATTTGCCGAAAGGACTGCCCCTTACAGAATTACCGGATGAAAGGGTACAGTTAATTCTCGGTATGTATCATTCCGGTGACTTTTTTGATATGAAAGGCACCGTGGAATCTGTCTTTGAAGCATTGCATATTACCGTTATTCCGGAATATAATCCGGCTTGCAGCCGTCCGTACCTGCACCCCGGCAGGAAAGCGGACATTATAATGGGAAAGGATACCGTTGGGTATATCGGTGAAGTCCATCCGGATGTATGTGAAAATTATGATATCGGAACGAAGGCTTATATTGCCGTAATTGATCTGAGAGAACTGGTTGCGTATGCCGACTTTGACGTGAAATTCAAAGGACTTGCCAAGTACCCTGCGGTGACAAGGGATATTTCACTTGTCATGAAAAAGAACGTGCTGGCAGGAGATATCGAGCGGATTATAAGGGAAAACGGAAGCCGGCTGCTGGAGTCCTTCAAGCTCTTTGATATTTATGAAGGAGAACAACTGGGAGAAGATGAAAAATCTTTGGCATATACGATTCGTTTTCGTGCCTCCGACCGTACATTGGAGGAAAAGGACGTTACATCGGTAATGGATAAGATATTGAAAAAAATGAAAGTGATTGGTGCAGAACTGAGGAAATAGTGTTATGATAATATCATATGGTGATAGGATGATACACGGAGGTTCCATGAAAAAGAAAAAAAGACACGGGGTAAAGCATAAATCACAAGGAAATGTCCGATTTTCATTTATCAAAAAATCAGTGAACCTGATCCTGACATTGACTTTTTATGGTTATGTCGGTTTATTAACTTATTTTTTGTTTTTTAGCGAAGGATACGGGAGAACGGTTCCCTATCATGACTACCGCTATAACTTTGAATTGTTTTACGAAATACAGCGGTTTATGAATATCGGCGGAACGAGTTTTGTAATAAACGTTATCGGAAATGTGACTGCATTTATTCCGCTGGGTTTTTTTATTCCGGTTCTGTATCGTGAGCAAAGAAAAAATAAAGTGATTATCGGGCATTATTTTCGTTCGTTCCTTTTTGTTACTTTTTTGGGACTGCTGTTCAGTTTAACCGTTGAAACGATACAGATGGTTTCCAAAGTGGGATCGTTTGACGTAGATGATTTATTTCTGAATACAATCGGTGTGATTATCGGATATATTGGTTATGTTATTGCTAAAATGTTAATTCGGGTTTTTGAAAGGAAAAAATGAGGTAAAGAATGGGACTCTTGAAAACGAAGAAAATTCAATTTACGGACAGGGAACACCCATTTCGCGGAGTTCTTTCCACCATAATCGGTATCCTGTCATTTCTTTTGATGCTTGGTCTTTTTATCGGAGCGGGGAATGCAAAAGGGCAGGGCGGAGAGATTTACGGTTATCTGGGAACGGTAAATGTGCTTGCCTCTGTCGCCGGACTGATACTTGGCTTGCAGTGTCTGCGGATGGAAGAAATCTATATCCGGTATCCCGTTACCGGCGCGATATTAAACGGCATCACTACGTTTGTTCTTTTTTCCCTGTATATTCTGGGTACAAATTAATCCGCTTTGAAATAGTTACCGCTTTATAAATCGAACGATATTCTTTCGTTTGCAGTTCTTCAATAAAATTTGCCGGGAATTCCTTTGGGATTCCCTTTTTTAATAGAACCTCCGCCGCTTTATTGTAGGCAATGGCGGCGGTAATGTCGTCCGGGTAGCGCCCGACGAGTAAATCACCTTTGACGTGTATTTTTGTTTCATAGATATATCTGCAGTTTTGTTCTTTTCTGGTCACGCCGTGGAAACGATTGATGATTTTGATGTTTTCATAGCGAAAATCATGTGAATCTCCGTTTACAAACAAATAGTCTTTTCCCGGCACCGCAAAGTTTTTAATGCCGTAACGCGACAGGATGTTATATTGCATTCCGTAATCGGTTACAAAGAGATGACCGCCGCGTTTTATAATGGA
>DBDL01000165.1 GCA_002293545.1 Lachnoclostridium sp. UBA933
CTTTAAAATCCATAAGCCGAGCAATCAGTTGATTGCCCTTTATATCATCTTTGTCGCTATTGTTTTACTAAAAATTTTAGGAGTGTTTTAAATGAATTACATAGACCGGGAAGGAAATAAAATAACCGAAAATACGAAACAAGATAAATTACTGCATTGGATGTATTCACATTCCGCCGGACGCCTTTTGCTGAAGCCTTTATTATCTGCCGCTTTTTCAAAGTATGCCGGCAAATTTCTGAATACGTGGATTTCTGCATTGTTGGTAAAACCTTTTATCCGGCATGAGAATATGGATATGTCCGACTATCGGGAAGAAGACTATACTTCCTTCAATGATTTTTTTACAAGGAAAGTGAAAGAGGGATTCCGTCCGCTTACCGGAGATCGGAATACGCTTGTCAGTCCCTGCGACGGACGCATCAGTGTGTATCCGATTTCCGATAAGACAATTTTTTCGATCAAGCATACGGAGTATACATTACGCACCCTGCTGAGAAGCCGGCGTCTTGCCGATCGTTATAAAAACGGACATGCGATTGTAATCCGTCTGACCGTAATNNCCCTGCTGAAAAGCCGCCGTCTTGCCGACCGGTATAAAAACGGACATGCCTTTGTGATTCGTCTGACCGTAAATGATTATCACCGGTATATTTATGCTGCAAACGGACGGAAATCCAAAAATTATCACATACAGGGATTGTACCACACGGTAAATCCGGTTGCAAATGACCTCGCACCGATTTATAAAGAAAATACAAGAGAGTATACGGTAATTCATACAAAGGAATTCGGGGATATTATCCAAATGGAAGTCGGTGCCCTGATGGTCGGTAAAATTACCAATCATGACGAGGATGCCGATGTTTGCCGCGGGGAAGAGAAAGGATACTTTGAATTTGGCGGTTCTACTGTTGTAGTGTTTGTGAAACAGAATCGCTTGGAGATACGTGAGGATTTGATAAAAAATACCGCTGATGGGTATGAAACAAAGATATTGCAGGGAGATGCCCTCGGAGTGAAATAAGATTCAATATAAAATCCGTCCTCTCTTTCTGCTTGTAATAAAATTTTTAAATTTTCTTTAAGCATAGCCAAAAATGAATTTCTATACTAAAACGCCAATAAAGATTCTTTAAATAAGCTAATATCTTTTTTTAAAAATATTGATTTATATGCCACTTATTTGGTATAATGAAAGACAATTTGAATGACTCAAAAGGGTTACCTTTTGAGATTGTTCTTAAGTCAAAGGGGGATATTGTTCATTGCTGAACATATATACTTTCACGCAACTGACAAAAATTTGCAAGAAAGATATGACCGATTTACCAAATTATCGTCTTGCTCTGTTAGGTGACTGCTCAACACAGCATTTGGCAACCGCCTTAAAAGGGTATGCTTATACTCAAAACCTTTCTCTTGAAATATTCGATGCTGCGTATGATCAAATCCTGTTTCAAATCATGGACGGAAAATCAGAACTGTACGCTTTTCAGCCATGTGCTGTTCTTATCTATATGTGTGTGGAAAAACTGTATACCGCATGGTGTGATATTCCGTCAGATAGCCGCACTGCTTTTGCCGAAATGGTATTTACCGATATACAAAGCTATTGGGACTGCATTATGACGAATTGCGATACATATATTCTCCAATTTACCTTCGCTGAAAAAGACGATACCGTATTTGGCAATTATGCAGGAAAAATACAGGAATCTTTCATTTATCAGCTAAGGAAGTTGAATTTACTTTTGATGGATGGATGCGCGGGAAATAAAAATATTTTTCCCGTGGATTTATGCGGAATACAGGCACGTTTCGGGCGTGAGAAGCTGTTTTCCCCCAAGCTTTATTATCTTGCAAAAATGCCGATTTCCCTTGATGTGCTGCCTGTTGCTGCGGCGAATGCCGTCGATGTGATTTTATCCTTACGGGGGTCGGTAAAGAAATGCATCATACTCGACCTTGATAATACGCTTTGGGGCGGCATTATCGGCGATGATGGTTTGGTTGGCATACAAATCGGCGAGCTTGGTCAAGGTCATGCTTTTTCAGACTTTCAGATATGGTTGAAGGAATTAAAAAAGCGCGGCATACTGCTTGCCGTATGCAGTAAAAATGAAGAAGCCGCTGCAAAAGAACCGTTTGAAAAACACAGCGAAATGGTTTTATGTCTTGAGGATTTTTCTATATTCATTGCAAACTGGAAAGACAAAGCAGCAAATATCCGAAGCATCCAGAAAACTTTGAACATAGGCATGGATAGTATTGTTTTTATTGATGATAATCCGTTTGAACGAGATTCCGTCCGTTCATTGATCCCTGAAATAACGGTGCCGGACTTACCGGAAGATCCTGCTGATTATCTCTCCTATCTGCAAAGTCTGAACCTGTTTGAAACAGCGTCGTTTTCGGCGGAGGATAAAAACCGCACAGATCAGTATCGTACTGAGATCAAACGCAAATCTATGCGCCGGCAATATGCAAATTTTGATGAGTATTTACAAAACCTTGATATGGTTGCTGCCTCTGCGCCGTTTGACACATTNNTCCCCGAATTGCACAACTGACACAGCGTTCCAACCAATTCAACTTACGCACAATACGCTATACGGAACATGAAATAAAAGCAGCGGCAAATAACCCTGGCCTTCTTACACTTTATTTCACATTGAAAGACAGGCTTGCGGATTATGGCTTAATCAGCGTCGTAATACTGAAAAAGCAAGATACAAACAGCTTGTTTGTCGATACATGGTTAATGAGCTGCCGTGTGCTGAAACGCGGTATGGAGGAATTTATCATTAACAGGATGATTGACCTCGCCAGACAACAAGGGATTGAAACAATCACCGGGGAGTATATTAAAACTTCCAAAAATGCTATGGTAGCGGACATCTATGAGAAGCTTGGCTTCCTCCGCAAAACTGAAAATCTTTTTGAAGCAAATGTACGGGATTTCAAATATAATAAATCTTTTATAAGGGAGCAACTACTATGAACCGTGATGAAATGATGAAAAAAGTAACCGCCATTTTCTGCGATATTTTTGATGATGAGGATATTATTCTTTCTGATTCTACGACTGCCGATGATATTGAGGATTGGGACAGTCTGTCGCATATTACACTCATTAATGAAATTGAAAAAACATTTGATTTCAAATTCGGTATGAAGGACATAATCGGAATGAAAAATGTAGGGGAAATGCTTGATATTTTAGCGAAACCCAGAGGAGAATCATTTTGAATTGTTATACTTATAATGAAATCTCGGTAGGCGATATCGAAGCTTTTACCGTTACAATAACAGATGAAATGATGTCAGGTTTTGGTGCGATAACCGGTGACATGAATCCGCTTCATACGGATGAACTGTTTGCCTCTGCAGCGGGATTCAAGAGCAAGGTTGTGTATGGTATGCTTATGGCTTCTTTTATGTCCACAATTGCAGGAATGTATCTTCCGGGTAAGCATAGCCTGATTCATAAAATCGAAACGGAGTTCCCGCAACCTTGTTTTGTTGGTGACACACTTTCTATCACAGGCGAAGTAGTAAATAAAAATGATACTTTTAAGACGATAGAATTGAAAATCACCGCTAGAAACGAAGCGGAAAAAAAGGTCTTACGCGGAAAAATGCGAATAGGGGTGTTACAATGAAAACAATGCTGATACTTGGCGCATCATCAGATGTCGGTATGGCATATATGCGGCAGCTTGAAGCAACACATAAATCAGGAGAAGTGCAAGTCATTGCCCATTACCGCACTATGTCGTCCGAATTAGAAAAAGTGATAATATCCTCCAAAAACATTGTGATAGATGCAGTACAAGCTGACTTGAGTCTTTCCGACGATGTGGAGCGGTTAATCGGTCAGATTCAAGCCAAATATACCGCCCCCACTCATGTGCTTCATCTTGCGGCAGGAAAATTTCATCACATGAGGTTACGGCAGTTTGACAGTAATACCATGATAAATGAAATGCAAATAGGGGTTCTTTCATTGGGTGAAATATTGAAAGCTTTTCTTCCCGCAATGGCAAAAAAACGATATGGAAAAGTAGTTATCATGCTCACGGCTTTTACAATTGGTATTCCGCCTAGATTTATTACGGATTACCTTGTATGCAAGTATGCATTGCTTGGCTTAATGAAAGCCGCCGCCGCTGAATACTGTGATAAAGGACTTTGTATCAACGGGATTTCTCCTTCCATGATTGAAACAAAATTTCTTACTGATATTGATCATAAAATTATCGAAATGTCAGCCAATGACACTCCTCTTAAACGCAACATAAGTATTGCCGAAGTCATTGCAGGAATCGAATTTTTAATGTCTGATGACAGTTCATATATGTGCGGAATAAATTTGAACTTGTCAGGGGGGGCACGTTAATTTAATAAATCCTATGAGAAAAAAGGAGAAGTTATATAATGACAATACAAGAGCGGAAAGCACTTATTCTCAAAAGCAAGGTCAAAGGACAGGTTGTACAGGGGAAATATGTGGACTTGTACCCATGCACCCCGGAACACGGAGAAACGATTGTAAGATTACGGAATCAGGAAAAAAGCCGCTATCACCTGAATCAGAAAGAAGCGTCAACCATAGAAAGACAAAACGCATGGTACAACGACTATGCTCTGCGTGATGATGATTTGTATTGGTGTATCTATAGCAAAACCGGAAATATAATTGGTGTTATCAGGCTGTATCATATTAAGGCTGACGGCAGTGCCGGCAATCAAGGGAGCTTTATTATTGATGAAGCCTATGCAATGAGTGGTCCTTATGCACTGGAAACAGAACTTTTAACTTTGGATTTCTGCTTTTACACACTGCAAATGGAAAAGGTACTTAACGATAACCGAGTTGAAAATAAAAATATGAACTCTATCAGCAGACGGATTGGTTTTCAATTCATTGAGGAATTTGAACGGGATGACGCCAATTTTAATTTATACGAATTAACGAGAGCCGCTTATAAAAGAGCAGATTTAGTGAATCTTATGGAAAAATGGGGGGAACGGGCGTAAGTAATTCGTTAATAATGA
>DBDL01000062.1:0-3277 GCA_002293545.1 Lachnoclostridium sp. UBA933
CATTTGTTTGACAAAGAAACCGAGGAAACGATTACAAATTAAGCTTTATTTTATAGTATGGGAAAGTGAAAAGATTCAATAGACAGGTGCTTTGCAAAAGTGTAATCCCCTTAGCAAAGCACCTGTCTATATGAAACGACATAAAAACTGTCATTTCATATAGCCTCTCCGGGGGATGCGCACGATTTCGTTAGGAAATCAGCGTGTTTTACACGCACGAAATCGGCGCATACAACGCCAAAATACAAAGAATTTTGGCGTTGTATATAGTATCGTTATTCGTTTTTACAATTCCCTGATGAAGAGTTCTTGGTGTATAATAAAAGATATATCGATTTTAAGGAGGAGGGAGTAGTAAGTATGATGAAAAAACGATTCTTTTTTTCTGCGGTAATTTTTGCGGTGTCCTTTCTTTGGTTAGGCAGCGGGGCGGTCACTGTTTTGGGGGAAGCTCCCAAAAACAGAAAAAATCAAAAAAAGCCGGAAGCGATACTGGCATATTATGATGTGGAAAAAGGTACGGAAACATTAATCACAAAAGAAGATATACAACAGCAGGAAAAGCAACACCGTAATTTTCTTGAATCAAACTTGGAACCCGATTATCCGGCGCTTAAGCCTTCTCTCAAGCAATTAACAGAATCAGAAAAAGAGAAATTGAAAGAAGCGGACATGAATACGCTGCTTCATGGAACAGGTGAAATACAAACCGTTCCGTCATTCAATGCCATAGCGGCGATTTACAATAGGACTTTGATCCCCAATCCCAATGCTTATCCCTATTATAGTGTTGCCAAACTATATCTTTTTGCCAGGGACGGTTCCAGACACAGCGGAACCGGGTTTGCCGTCGGAAGTAATCTTTGTGCGACTTCACGGCATTTTATCACAGACAAGAACGGAAATTTTATGAAATCAATTACAGCATATTTCGGATATGACGGAGCCGCAAACAGCTACACCTATAAAACATCAAAAGCAGCAGGCTATATCTACGATCCGCGGTACAAACATGACGGTAACGGAACAGACATCGCATTTATTATTTGGGCAAATACAGCAACGATAAGTCATACCGGCAATTTTGGCATATCAAAGGAGATTCCGGTAAGTCCTCTTATCGGGACGATGGGCTATCCAAAAGATTTTTATTCAGAATTGAAGATGACGGAATCATATGATTCTATATTCAACCATTCCGTCCGGCATTTATATTCGGCAAATATATCGGAAGCCCGTATGCAAAGCGGAGCCCCCGTCTTTGTTATGAAGTCAGAGGGACCATACGCAATCGGGATTCTTACGGACCGTAATTATCCCGGCACGAAGCCGCTCATGGGAAGAAGATTTGATGCTTTGATCATTAAGTGGCTTTGTTTCAATGGGTATATTCAAAAATTTTCTTGATGAGGGGTGTTGGTGGGGGAATGTGAGTGAGTCCAATAAGCTATTTTGCCAAGGGGTCTGTGCTTTCCCGACTGGGTAAGAATTTTTATGAATTAGGCGATTGGCAAATCATATACAAGCGTGCCGAGAAAGTATCCAAACTCGCAACGCGTATGCGTTGCTCAAACAGGGATACTTTCTTAACTGTATATGATTGCCAATCGCCTAATTCATGGCAAAATTCTTACGACGCCGGGAAAGCACAGACCCCTTGGCGAAATAGCTTATTTGCTCACTTTTCAAAGCCCCAACAAAACCTCATCTATTGCAATCCTCCCACGGATGCCGTCAGTCTGAGGGTAACGTTCGCCACTCCCTGTATACCGGAAGCCGTCAGTCTGAGGTAACGCCCGCGACCCCCTGCAAAGTGGATGCCGTCAGTCTGAGGTAACGCCCGCGACCCCCTGCAAAGTGGATGCCATCAGTCTGAGGTAACGCCCGCGACCCCCTGCAAAGTGGATGCCGTCAGTCTGAGGTAACGCTCGCGACCCCCTGCATAGTGTGGAAGCCGTCAGTCTGAGGTAACGCCCGCGGCTCCCTGCATAGTGTGGATGCCGTCAGGATGAGGTAATGATCGCGCCCCCTGTATACCGGATGCGCGATTCTTACCCCCTCCCCTACCCAACCAAAACACACAGGCATTGACAGCAATTGTTTCAATGTGATAAACTCAATGTAATCAGAAGATGCAAGGAGGAAATGTTATGCAGCGGGAGGAGTCCGCACTTTTGCCGGAAACAAAAGAACAGTGTGTTGACATGCTCAATACTTTATATAAAGTCCTTGAGATATTCACCTCATATAGTGATGGCGAATCTTTTACAGAGGTATTATCGAAAGGTATTTGGACAATTGCGGATACCGCTCGGATTGATTGGGTGGATTTTTTCCATGTTACCGAAAAAGGTTCTTCCAGCCTTGGTCAGGTTTACCGGTGGGAGAAAGAACGGGGGGGAACGGTTCCCCTGGATAAGCGGCTGCAAAAGATACCTGAAAATTCCGTAACAGAGAAATGGATGACTAAAATATTGCAAGACATATGCATCCGTGCTTCCCTGTATCAGATGAATCAGGAAGAAGCGGCATTTACTCAATCATTCGGCTTGAAATCCTTTGTCATTACTCCGATTTTTATTGATCAGGAGCTTTGGGGTGCCGTTGTTTTTGGAAACTGTACGCATGAGTCTGCTTTCCCGGAAAGCATGACTGAATTTCTGCGTTCTGTCGCACGTCTTTGTGCAAATCTTTTTATCAGGGATGAAAAAAGCAGACTGGTAAACAAAGCATATGAAGCTTATAAAGAGGTGTCGGAAAAATCCCTTCAGACATTAAGAAATATTTTGAATAGTGTGGACGCCTTTATTTGCGTAACCGTTCCGGAAACAGGAGAAATATTATTTGTAAATGACAATATAAGGGGATTGTACGGAATTGAAAGTGACAGCGTGGGACAATACTGCTACAAGCTTTTTCAGGGAAAAGAGGAAAGATGTGATTTTTGCCCTTATTTTCAGCTTGAGAAAGAGCCGAAAAAGATTATTAAATGGGAAAATCAGGAAAAAGACGGCTCAATTCACAGTAAAACAGCTATGCTTATTGACTGGCCCGACGGGCGAAAAGCTCACCTTGAATTCGGCATTGATATAACCGAAACAAGGCTGGCGCAGAAAGCGCTTGAACAGCGCGAAAAGATGCTTGGCGCGCTCAACAGCGCGGCGATTGTTCTTTTATCGCAAAAGACGGAAATGTTCGAGAAGGCGATGACTGCCGGTGTTTCTATCATTTCCGGTATAGCGAATATCGACCGGGTGTCTATATCCCGCAACATTCA
>DBDL01000062.1:3288-4799 GCA_002293545.1 Lachnoclostridium sp. UBA933
GACGCTGTCGATGTATTAAAGGAATTCCAAAACCGTCCTTACTCACGGGATATTCCCAGGTGGGAAAGAGTTTTGGCGGGCGGCGAGTGTATCAACGGACCAACGCGTCTAATGCCGGAAGGAGAATTGCTGAAAAATCTAGGCTGTCTGACGATTCTGGCTATACCAATATTGATTGAATCTGTTTTTTGGGGCTTCGTTCTTTTCGAGGACCAAACGGAAGAAAGGACGTTTACCGGAGACGAGATTGACATACTGCGTTCCGCGAGTTTCATGCTGGCTAACGCGGTTATCCGCAACGAAGAGGCGAAAATAATACGCGAAGCCGACGAGCACGCAAAGCTCATGCTCAACTCAAACCCGCTTAGCTGCACATTGTGGAATACCGATAACAAGGTTATTGAATGCAACGACGCCGTTTTAACATTGTTTGGACTTCCTGACAAGAGCAGACTGCCGACCGGCTTTTATGATTATGTTCCCGAATATCAGCCTAACGGGCAGCGTTCGGAAGAGATGCTGAACGGGCTTCTAAGTACAGCGTTTGAAAAAGGGAGCAGCGTATTTGAGTGTATGCTCAAGATGGTGAACGGTACGCCAATCCCTGCGGAAGTATCACTTGTTAGGGTTAAAGATAAAAACGGTTATGTTGTTGCGGGATATATTCGTGACTTACGCGAGCAAAAGCGGATGACTGCGGAAATCGAGCGGCGCAGCGTTCTTTTGAAAGCGTTAAACCAAATGTCCGGTATTTTGCTGCAAACGGATGTCAAATCCTTTGAGAAAGACCTGCTGCGTTCTCTTGGCGTTATGGTCGATACAATAAATGTCGATCGTATCATAGTTTGGAAAAATCAAAAGAATAAAGAGCAATGGAATATTAAACCCTATTTGTATGCCGATAGAGATGGGACAAGCCGGAACAGGGTACTCCCTACAGAAATACCTTTTGACAAAGATGAATCCGGGTTTACACGGATATTTCTCGAAAAGCGCTGTATCAACACTTCCGTCTCCGATATGCCGGATTCGGCGCGGGCTATGTTCGCCTCGCAGGGAATCTTGTCCGTCCTGATTGTACCTATATTTGTAAAGAACGAAATTTGGGGTACTATCAGTTTTGAAGATTGGCACAGAGAATCCATCTTTTCAGAGAACGAGGAAAATATTTTACGCTCCGCAAGCGATCTGATTGCCGATGCTCTGATTCGCAACAACATGGAAGAAGATCTTCGCGCATACGCCGTAAAGCTGCAAAACGCACTGACAGAAGCGCAGAGCGCTAACCTTGCCAAAAGCGATTTCCTTTCCCGCATGAGCCACGAAATACGCACCCCNNCATGAGCCACGAAATGCGTACTCCAATGAACGCAGTCATAGGCATGACAGCAATCGGCAAATCCTCGAAAGAGCCGGAAAAAAAAGACTATGCTTTCAGCAAAATAGAAGATGCCTCTAAGCACCTGCTGGGTGTGATCAACGATGTCCTCGATATGTCCAAAATAGAGGCG
>DBDL01000063.1:0-3541 GCA_002293545.1 Lachnoclostridium sp. UBA933
GGAGGGGATTATTCTGACTTACGAAGAATTGTTAGCCGAAGCGGAGGAAATGGGACTGGTTGTAAAAGAAAAACCCCTGAAATCCAGTGCCGGCAGAATCAAGTACAATAAAATTGCCATCCGAAAAAATATACCTACTTCTACCGAAAAAAAATGCATATTGGCAGAGGAAATAGGTCATTATATAAAAACAGCCGGGAATATTCTTGACCAGTCATTGATAAACAACCGCAAGCAGGAAAGACAGGCACGAATATGGGCCTATACTACCCAAATTGAGATTTGGAACCTAATCAAAGCATGGGAACACGGCTGTATGAACAGTCACGAAATCGCGGAATTTCTGGAAGTTACAGAAGAATTCCTGAAAGACACGATAATGTATTACCGATGTAAATACGGTGTTTCTACAAACATTGGACATTATACGATATATTTTGAACCAACCCTTTTCATTATGACGGAATCTTCTTTCCCCTGCCAAGCAAAAAATGAATAGCATTTAAAAGGACGTAAATTCAAAGCAAAGGGACTATAACAATGGATTTCACGAATGAATGACAAGAGGTCTTTCACTCCTCTAAGTTGTGAAAGACCTCTTGTACGTCGTCGTCTGTATCCAGTAAATCCATTGTTTTCCCAAAGCTTTTTATATCATTTTCATCCGTCAGCGACACATAGGTCTGAGGGATCATTGTGACCTGTGCCATAAGCATGGGAACGGTTTCTTTCTCCAAGCTTTCTCTTACCGCGCTAAAATCACCGGGGGCTGTAATGATCTCAAAGCAATCCTCTTCTTCGTTAAAATCCTCTGCACCGGCGTCCAGTGATAACATCATCAAATCATCTGCATCTCCGTCATACTCTTCTTTGTCTACCAGTATTTGTCCCTTTTCATCAAACATATAGGATACGCAGCCCTGTGTTCCCACACTGCCGCCGCCTTTTGTAAAGGCATTCCGTACGTTGGAGGCGGTGCGGTTTTTGTTGTCTGTCAATGCTTTCACAATAATCGCCAGACCGTTCGGACCATATCCTTCATACGTAACGGTTTCAAAATTAACGGAACCGATATCCCCCGCCGCTTTTTTGATACCGCGGTCAATCGTATCGTTCGGCATGTTATTTGCTTTTGCTTTCGCAATCACATCACGGAGTTTTGAGTTGGTTTCCGGGTCTGCTCCGCCCTCTTTGACGGCAACGGCGATTTCACGCCCGATTACGGTAAATACCTTTCCTTTTTTGGCATCGTTTCTCTCTTTTTTATGCTTGATATTTGAAAATTTTGAATGTCCTGACATAATATTTCCCCCGATTCTATTTGTATTTTTTATATGATTGGAATGTCGTTTACGAGTCAAACTCCATTGATCATTGGCTGATACTTCCTTTATAACAGTGTCATCTCTATTTTGACCGGCAGACTGGCAGATTTATTCTTCTATTTTATTATGCAGTGTCCGGATTACATCGTCCACTTGAGCGGCTGTACGGATGGCACATAATACGGTATCATCTCCCGCTACGGAACCTACGATTTCTTTGATTCCGATTGTATCCACCACGGCGGCAACTGCCATTGCCATCCCGCTGACCGTCTTGATTACTAAAATATTATCCGCCTTATCCATACTGATCACACTGTTGCGCATTACATTTACAATTCTTTCGGCTACGCCGTTTTCCGTGCCTACAAAAGCCGCATACTTCTGTCTTCCTCTGCTTCCCGACACTTTTGTCAGACAAAGATTGTGGATATCCCTTGAAATCGTCGCCTGCGTCACACGAAATCCCGCTTCCCCCAGCTTTTCCATTAATTCCTCTTGCGTTTCGATTTCATATTCTTCAATCAATTCTATGATTTTATTCTGTCTATGCCTTTTCATACCCTATTTACTCCTTTTCACAGCGGTTTAGTTTATCCCTCATACGATGAAAAAAACCGTCTTGTTCTATCTGAATGATTTTCACCTGATGTTCTGCCATAACGATATTGATTGTATCCCCTGTTTCTGCTTTTGTCAAGAGTGTTCCGTCTGCACTGACCGTCGCCAAATCATCGGTATGTTCCCTTGTTCTTCCTACTTTTACACAAATCCGGTCAGAAGCGGATACGACAATGCTTCGCTTGTTCAGAGAATGCGGACATATCGGTGTAATAATGATTGCCTGCATCTCCGGTGACAGGATCGGACCTCCCGCAGACAGATTGTATGCGGTTGAACCTGTCGGGGTAGAAATAATGACCCCGTCGGCAACATACTCGTCCGCCGTTTGATCGTTTACGTATACATTGATCGTTATTATTTTGCCAAACCCGCGCTTTCCGATAATAAAATCATTCACCGCCAGTCCCAGATCCCTTTCGGAGCCGGAGATTCCCGCTGTTCCCCGAAGCGCGATTCTCTCTTGTATCACGGTATCCTTTCTTAATACTTTGTCCAACTCGGTGAATAAATTATTTTTCTCTATCTCCGTTAGAAACCCCAATGTTCCCATATTGATACCAATCATCGGGATATCGGTTTCATTCAGGCTTTTGGCGGCACGAATCATCGTCCCATCTCCGCCGAGAACGACAGCGGTTTCAAATTCGGCTTCTGCCGGAACCGGGTTTGACTCATCAAATATTTCGGAATAAATATTTTTCTCTTCCAAATACTTCTTTATTTGATTCGCCGTTGTATAACCGGTATCCTTTTCATGATTTACAATAATGCAAAAACGATCCATTCCAGCCGCCTTTCTCTATCCGGATAATCAGGGATACGTTCACAGCCCTGCGCCGGCATGTACATGCGTCATTCGTTGTTCATACACTGTCATGCGCCTTATTTACCATCTCTTCTATCCGATTTTTAATGATTTGATTTTGTTCTCCGCTTTCATTTTTNNATAAAAGGTACTCAATATTTCCCTCCGGTCCCCGGATCGGGGAATAATCCAGTCCGAGAAGCCGGAACCCAAGCTGATCCGCAAAATCCGTAACTGCCTCTATGACTTCCCGATGTGTCTTTTTATCCCTGACAACACCTTTTTTGCCGACCTTTTCACGGCCGGCTTCAAACTGCGGTTTGATCAGGGAAACAATTTCACCGCCGTTTTTCAATAACTCTTTCACCGGCGCAAGCACTTTGGTCAGAGAGATAAAAGCGACGTCAACCGATATAAAATCCGCCTTTTCCCGAATATCCCCCGGAAGCACATACCGGATGTTTGTTTTCTCCATAACGGTAACACGGGAATCCTGACGGAGCTTCCAAGCCAGCTGATTCGTTCCGACATCAATGGCAAATACCTTTCCCGCACCGTTTTGCAGCATACAGTCGGTAAATCCTCCGGTAGACGAACCGACGTCAATACATACCTTTCCGGATAATGTTATCGGAAAACGCCCGATTGCCCGCTCTAATTTGTAACCGCCCCGGCTCACATATTTCATCGGATTTCCTTTGATTTCAACCGGACTGTCTTCCGGAACCGCTTGTCCTGCCTTGTCAATACGTTCGTTGTTTATAAATACATTGCCGGTCATAATCAT
>DBDL01000063.1:3550-17756 GCA_002293545.1 Lachnoclostridium sp. UBA933
TATCCAGTCTTACTTTTTGCATCGTAATACTATTTTAATATCCTTTCAACGATTGAATTGGTATCCAATCCGTATTTTTCTTTCAGCTCGTCCGTCTTGCCATGTTCAATAAACCGGTCCGGCAGTGTAAAGGAAATCGTATGTATCTTCTTCTTCACGGATCCGTTTATAAATGACTGTACTTGCTGTCCAAAACTTCCCGTACATACGTTTTCTTCTACGGTAACAACTGTATGATGATTTTTGCACAATTGCTTTATACATTCCTTATCAAATGGTTTTATGAATCTCGCATTGATAACGGATACCTTTTTTCCGGCTTCCCGTAAATCTTCGGCGGCTTCAATTACCGTTTTCATCATACTGCCCACACCGATTACTGCGATATCTTTTTCCTCCTGAAGAATTTCCGCTTTCCCGTATTCGATTGGTTTACGCCCGGTGAACGGATTGGAATACACACTGCCTTTCGGGTAACGGACGACGATCGGTTTTCCGAGAGTAATTGCGTAATCCAATGATTCCTTTAATTCTTCTTCATCCATCGGGGATAATACCGTCAGGTTCGGAATACTGCTTAGAAATGAAATATCATAAATGCCCTGGTGTGTTTCTCCGTCTTTTCCGACCAAGCCGCTCCGGTCAACAATAAATACCACCGGAAGATTCCCGATACATACGTCATGAAGTATCTGGTCATATGCTCTTTGCAAAAAGGTAGAATACAGACATACAATTGGACGCATCCCTCCGGCGGCAAGACCGGCGGCAAATGTAACGGCATGTTCTTCCGCAATTCCCACATCAAAAAACCGTTCCGGATATTCCTCCGCAAAGCGGCCCAATCCGGTTCCTTCGGGCATTGCCGCACTGATTGCCGTAATATCTTCATGGTATTTCGCTTTGTTCCGTATCCAATCGCTGAATACATCCGTATAAGTCACCGGCTTATTTCCGTTCAGCAGCTTACCGTGATATACAATGTCGTCATCCGTAAAATCAAAGGGATCCACCCCGTGAAACAGCGCCGGCTGATTTTCTGCCTGCGGATACCCTTTTCCCTTTTTCGTGACAACATGAACAATCACCGGTTCCCCTTTTTTTTCGGCAGACCGGAACGCCGTCAAAAGCTCGTTAATATTATGTCCGTTTACCGGTCCGATATAAGTCAGACCCATGTCCTCAAACAACATTCCGGGTACAAATAAGCGTTTTATGGAATCCTTGGAACGCTTCAGTTTCTCTGTGATGGCTTTTCCCATATTCGGAATTTTATCCAAAGCATTCTCCAATTCTTCTTTTAAACGGTTGTAGCTTTTATTGGTACGGATTTTACCGAGATAGTTTGCCATTCCTCCGACATTGGACGATATGGACATTTTATTGTCATTTAATACAATCATCATAGAGGTGTTCAGCTCCGCGGCATTATTCAGTGCTTCAAATGCCATTCCGCCGCTGAGGGCCCCATCTCCGATTACCGCAACGACTTTATGGTCCTCGCCGTTCAAATCCCTTGCTTTCGCAAAGCCCATCGCCGCCGAAAGTGAGGTGGAACTGTGCCCGGTATTAAACGTATCCGCAGGATTTTCCGCTATTTTGGGAAATCCGCTGATTCCGCCAAAGGAGCGCAGCGAACAAAAGACATCTTTCCTCCCGGTTAAAAGCTTATGGGTATAGGACTGATGCCCAACATCCCAAATTAGTTTATCCTCAGGAAAACTCAAATATATATGGAGAGCCATTGTAAGCTCTACTGTCCCAAGATTCGAGGCTAAATGCCCGCCTGTCCTGCTGACTCCCCGGATCAGTGTCCGGCGGATTTCTTTTGCCAGCTGCCTGTACTGATCCGGATAGAAATTCTTTATGTCATTTTCTTTTACAATATTATCTAATAGTTGTTCCACTGTTTATCTCCTATTGCTCCCGAATCATCAATGATTCAATTAAATTTATTAAAAAAGAGGCATCCGATTCCTTTTCTTCCAAGCTCCGCAGCATCCGAACTGCCGCATGGGAATATTCCCATGCGATTTTTCTTGCTTTCTCTTCTCCATACAAGCTCCCCAATGTTAGCTTTTCGTTCTTTTCATCACTGTGAACCGGTTTCCCGATTTTTTCCTCATCCCCGACCATATCTAAAATATCGTCCTGTATCTGAAAGGCAAACCCGACTTTTTCGGCAATACTTTCGATCATTTGAATGTCCGGTCCGCCCGCACCCGCTAAAACAGCACCTGCCATCATCGAAGCCTCTATCAGTGCACCCGTCTTATTTTTATAAATAAATGAAAAGATTTCCTCGGAAACCGGCTTACCTGTCATTTCCACATCAACGGTCTGTCCGCCGATCATGCCGTACCCGCCTGCTTTCTCCGCAAGAATTTTTAATGCGGCGACAGACTTTTTCAAGTCCCGGTCAAAGCCCTTACACGCGGTTTCAAAAGCGAGATTCAATAAACCGTCCCCGGCTAACACCGCAATATCCTCGCCATACATTTTGTGGGTCGTCGGACGTCCCCTGCGGGTATCGTCATTATCCAATGCCGGCAAGTCATCATGTACGAGAGAATAGGTATGAATCATCTCGATCGCCGCCAAAAACGGCTGAATCAAATCGTCGTCGGTTCCCCCGAACATACGGAATGTTTCGTACATAAAAATCGGGCGAATACGTTTCCCGCCTGCGGTAAAACTATAATTCACCGCTTCCCACAATGTTTTTTGACAGCCTTCCTCCGCCGGAAGGAACTTACCTAATATCTCATTGATGTCAATCATCCGCCGGTTCCATTCTTCTTTAAAATTCTTCATTTGCCTCACTCAATACTTTCATTTTCTTTTCTACTTTATCAATTGCTCCGTTCCCTTTCCGAACCAAATCAATTCCTTCGGAAAAAAGGGTATAGGAGTCCTCCAGGTTTAATTTCTCCGATTCCAGCCGCGCCAATGTTTTTTCAAGCTTTTCCATAATATCTTCCAGCTTGTCCTCTTCTTTTCCTTTTTTTTCGTTATCCATTTTCTCCCCATTCCAATATTAAATATTTGACACTTAATTTTCTGTCTTTACTGCTTGGATTTCCGATTTCTGCCGCTGGGATTTTCTCTCACAATCCTTCACCGCCGCCGTGAAACTTCCGTCAGAAAAGGAAATGTTTACATTATCCCCTGATTTAACTTTTTCAATACTGTCAATCATATTACCGCTTTCATCCGATACATAGGCAAATCCTGCGGACATTCTTGTTAATGGTGACAACCCGTTCAATTTCTCGCCCAATATATTAATTCTATTTTTAACTTCTTTCACTCTTGATTCCATATGAATCCACAGACGTTCTTCTGCATTTAATAAAAACTGCCGTTTTTGTAACATCTGATTTTCCGGACTCATAAACAGGATTCTTTCTTTGATACGTTTTAAATACTCCCGTTCTCTTTCCAGCCGGAGAGCCAGTGCTTCCGACAGCCGATCCTTTTTGTCCGCTAACGATACCATAAAAGACATATAATCAAATACTGCCAGAGCGGCAGCGGCAGACGGGGTCGGCGCTCTTTTATCCGCGGCATAATCCGATATTGTCGTATATTNNATATCGGTTTCATGACCTACGGCAGATATCACGGGTGTTTCGCATTGGGAAACGGCTCTTGCTACCAGTTCTTCATTGAATGCCCAAAGGTCTTCGATTGAGCCGCCGCCGCGCCCGATGATAATAACATCCACACCTTGCTTGTCCAGAACCCGTATTCCCTTGGCAATCGTTTCTGCCGCTCCGTTTCCCTGTACCTTGGCGGGATATAAGATGATACGGACATAGGGGTTTCTCTGTTTTGACACCTGCAAAATATCACGTATTACAGCTCCGGTTTCAGAGGTTACGACTCCAACCACCTGCCCGTAAGCCGGAATCGTTTTTTTCCGTTCTTCATCAAACAATCCCTCTTTTAATAAATCACGTTTTAATTTCTCATACTTTTCGTATAGGTAACCTTCCCCTGCCGATTCAATTTGTTTGGCATATAACTGATATTTCCCATCTCTTTCATAAACACTGATACTTCCGCCGACAATCACTTGATTGCCGTCTTCCATCCGAAAGGACAGCCCGCCCCTCTGACCGGAAAACATCACACAGGAAATCTGCGAGGTCTTATCTTTTAACGTAAAATAGATGTGCCCGGAGCTATGGTATTTACAATTGGATACTTCGCCCTTTACGAAAATGGCAGAAAGAAAATATTCACCGGCAAACATATTTTTTACATATTCGTTTATTTTTGATACGGTATAAATTGATTTAGTCTTCACCATTTGCCACTTTCCCCAATATTCCGTTAATAAATGACGGCGCCTGTTCCTCGCCGTACTTTTTACCCAGCTCTACCGCCTCATTGATGGCTACTCCCACAGGTATGTCTTCATCATACTTTACTTCATAGATTCCGATCCGCAGCAATGCCAGTTCTGCTTTCCCAATCCGGTCAAGCTTCCAGCCTTTGGAATATTGGACAATCCATGCGTCAATCTGAATCAGGTTTTCTAATAAACCGGAAATTTTCTCAGTCAGATAGGACTTGTCCTTTTCCGCCTGAATCATGTTTTCTTCATAATAAACCGCACATTGTTTCTCAAATTCTTCAGAAGGATAGAAATCCCTCTGAAATAACAGACAAAATAAATGTACTCTGCTTTCTCTTCTCGTCATATCTGCCTTCGTTCCTGCGCTTATTCTTTTCACTATTAACACATCAAGCATTCCTCTGTTCCCTGACAGCCAAACAGCGGAATGCTTGTTTCAGCAGTGTTAATTTTGCGCTGAAGATATTTTATTCCATAAATCTTACTTCTCATGTTCAAGTGCAACACCGGCAATCCGAATATTCACTTCTGTAACTTTAAGTCCCGTCATGCTGTCAATACCGTTCTTTACTCTGTCCTGTACGGCTTTACAGGTTTTCGGAATGCTGTAACCGTATTTCATATTGACGGCAAGATCTACGATCGCCGAATCCTCTTCTACTACTACTTTTACTCCTTTGGAATAATTCTTAACACCGAATTTTCCTGCTAATTCATTGGTAAACCCGCCTGCCAGCGAATCAACTCCATCTACTTCGGCTGCGGATATACCGGCAATGGTAGCAATCACTTCATTGGCAATTTGTACTTCGCCTATCCCTTCTTCGTTCATACTCAACGTATCGTTTTTTTCCATTTTAATCTCCATTCTTACGCTATTTTATGCGTATGTAAACCCGCGACGTTTCGATATTTGAAAGATATTTTTCTTTCAGATACTTATTATAACAGAATTATTCTTTTTTGCCAACAGGTGATATGACAATTTTATCGGGGGATACTTCGGTCTTGCGTTTTACAATATCTGCGATTTGGGCGATTTGCTGCTCGTTAAGCTCTGCGGCATCTACAATAACATCGACACTGTCTTCTACAATACTTACAATGACGCTCTCGAATCCTTTTGCCGCCAATAAGTTTTCGGTGGCAGTTTCTTTCTCGGCAATTGCGGTCATTGTTACGATTTCATTCATTGCCGATTCTTTTTGCTTACTGGTCGCATTTTTGCTGTTTGCGAGCTGCATAAGTGTTTCTTTGTTCTTTGCGCGGGTCTGCTCCCTGGAAAGCTTTGCGGATTCAAAATAGCCGCCGGATACGGTACTTCCTACCATAACGGCTTCCCCGGCATTATCTTTTGATGTTTCCGTCGCATCGGTAATTGCTCCCTCACTGATTGCCAGAGCTTCTTCCTGACCGACTTCCGCGGCGGCCATATCTTCATCGGAAATATCCGTCAGCTCACTGTCCGGTACTTCCGAATCCATAAATGATCCTACTGATAAAAAGTTTGAATCCTCATTTGCCAAACTAAGATAACCTGCCACTGCTACCATAATAACGAGAGCCGTTATGATAATCTGATTTTTACGCATAATTTTTTTCACTTTGTTCCTCCTTCTATGGTTCCATTTTCATTACTTTAATTTTATGAGCCTCTACGTTAAATAATACCTGAATTGCATTGATTATTTCCGTAGATAATTTAGCATTCCCCCCGCCTTCGCATACAACCAGTATTCCCTCTGGAATCGGCTCTTTTTCTTGTATTATAAATGGTGCTGAATTGCGGTCGCTGTCGTTCACGATAACGCTTGCTTCCTGTGATTTTCTCTCATCCGTTTCATTATCTTTTAATGCCACTTTTTCTTTGGAAGCGGAAAGTGTAATCATGACTTCTGTATTACCGACCCCCTCTACGCGTTTTAATAATTCTTTGACCCTGTTTTCCATGTCCTTTCGGTATTGTTCGTCGCTGACATTCCTTTCTTCCCCTGTTTTTGCTTTCGGCTCTTCTTTCTTCCCTCCTCCCCCGCCAAAAAAGTCCCCGTAAGTCAGTATCAGCAGCAAAACCCCTGCCGTCACTACGATTCCCAGCTTCATCGGTCCGATTTCCTTTATTTTTTCCTGCCAGTCAAATTTTTTTTCCGGATGGTCATTCACCGTAATCNNTAAATCCCCCCTGTCTATCATGATTTTATCCCCGCTGATTCCAAGTTTTATACTGAGATTATTTAACCGGTGCCCAAGATTTTTCGGCACCTGATCCGTATGCAGTATGATGGATTTAATCATTCCTTTTCGCTCGCCTTCCTTATATATATTCACTTCCACTCTTGCGTCTTCTTCTGTCAATTCAAATTCAGCCAAAACCATTTTGGCAACTTCCTCCCCGTATTCTGTCAATACCCGATCCTCCATCGTCTTTCCCGCCATTTCTATCTCCGTTTCCATTTCACTCTTTTCTATTGAAAGAATGGACTTCTGTAAATAATCATCCAGGATATTGCTGTCATGAAATACTGTTAAAATCGGGGCAACAACCATTACAACCACAATGACACCGGTGATAAATGTAAAATACTTGCGGTAATGCGAACCATTAAACAGGTTTGAAAGAATATTTCCCATTACTAGAAACAGTGTTACGTTTCGCACCATATGTAATATCTCTGTCATCTGCCGCCTCCTTTCCTTATTGACCGGATTCTGTTTACAGGGTTCTGTTTGTCATCCCGATTACAATCACAATCGAAAACAAAAATAACAACAAACTGATAAAAACTATATTCAGTATCAATCTTCCGCTTTCGGACGCAATATGGAGCGATTGGACAATTCTCTTATCCGAAATCGGCTGAACCACCGCCGCACTGATTCGATACATAATCATAAAGAGAAATATTTTGAGAAGCGGATAGGCGCATACCAGTATGAGTCCGATAATTCCCCCAACCCCGACGACGCTTTTTAATAAGATAGTGGAGCCTAAAACCGTTTCTGTTACGGCTTTCATTGTATTTCCGATTCCCGGTATCCCTCCTGCCGTTTTCATAACAACGCTTCTTTTTACCTGATCCATAACCGGAAGCAGCAGCATTTGTACTCCCTGAAACCCGATAATAAATGCCAGCAGCGTTTTCATGCTCCAGCGGAGAAAGGTATGGATCAAATCCGCCAATTTCGTAAAACGCCCGTTGTCATGTGTCAGTTGGTTCGCAAGCGCAATCATAAAATAAATACTGACCGCGGGAATCATAATATTCAGCAGGGCAAATTCCACAACAGCCATAAGGATTAAAGATATCTGATAAAAACCCATAGAAGTGGCTGTTCCCGTTGATGTTGCCAGCGTCAGCGACAATGTCGGAATCAAAGCTTTCATAAAAATCAACAGGTTTCCCAAAACCTCCTGCGCCAGACTGACAATCGAAAAAAATGCTGCTGTCAATGTGGTAAACAACAATATGTATATGATAAAAAATCCGGTTTCCCCTGCTTCTTTTCTGCCCAGTGTGTCGGAAAAATTGCAGAACACCCCGGCGAGCAGTCCCAATAAAATCAGCCTCAGCAGCTCGTCCTTCTGCGAATCCCACTGTTCCGTCATCATATGATATCCCTCCGACAGAACTCCTTTCAGGGAAAGCACCTCTTTTCCGTCAAGAACGTCCTCAAAATATTTCTGAAAAGAAAATTCGTGCTCATCTCCCACAAGAGAATCAAAGGTATCCTGAAGCTCATGCAGATTGTAATCCTCCGGTATATCAACCGGTTTTGCCTGAACCATGTCCGGCAGCCGGAAAAACACAATCCAAAACAGTAAAAAACCGTAAATCATCCGATATCTTTTCATGGCATAAACTCCCCAAGTGTTTCCAAAAGAGATTGCAGGATCGGCAGACTGATTACCAGCATCGTCAATTTCCCCGCAAAGTCGATTTGTCCGGCAATTGCCGTTTGTCCGGCGTCCTTGCACATAGAGGATGAAAATTCCGCAAGGAAAGCGATTCCAATCATTTTTAACAAAATCGTGATATACGCCTCATTGATCCCTAAGAAATCCTGCAATTCCCGAATGGAGTGGGAAATAATCTGAAGTCTGGATATTCCGTAAAAGGATATCAATACACTGGTGATTACGGCTAAAATGACACCGTATTCTTTCTTAATACTGCCAAGAGTAATACATAAAAACATTGCGGATAAACCAATCATCGTAATTTTTACCAAAAGGATCTCCCCCTTCCATCCTTACAGTTCAAATAAATCCTGTATTTCCCGAAACAATTCTGATATGTATGGTATAATCCAGAAAAGCACCATAATCAACCCCGCAATATTTACAAAAAACGCCTGTTCCTCTCTTCCCGACTGCTTTAGTATCTGGTTCAGTAAAGCGACCAAAATACCGGTCAGAGCAATTTTTAAAATGATATCAACTTCCATGTATTCCTCCCGAAGATTTATTGAATCGTGCGATTAACAACGATTGGTATCACGGCTAAACAGCAGGGTTTTGCATTGTATACGGATTACATGACGACAATGGTAATCATAATCCCCCCGACAATTCCCAGCAGATTATATAATCTTATTTTATTCTGTTTCTCTTTATTCTGACGAACTAATGTTTCCTGCATTCTCTCCAAATACAAATTCAGTGTATTCACCTGCATCTCTCCGTCCAGATAACCAAGTGTTTGTCCCAGCTCTTTCAGCTCGGCAATATCCTCTTCCTGAATATTTTTGCCGCTCAAATGCCGCTGCAATTTTTCAACCCATATGACGGCAAATGTACTCCCTCTTCCGCTTCGCAGTTCTTCCGATACTTCATAAAAAAAAGTGGATATATTTCCGACGGTATGTCTTGCCGCCGAAGAGAGTGCTTCCGGCATAGGTGTTCTTCCGAATTGGATCTCCCCGCGCAGGCAAATCAGTGCTTTCCGTATTCGTTCACTGTTATGAAACCGTTCGCTCACCCGGTTGCTATAATAAAGTCCCAATGCTGTGCTTCCGCATAAAACAAGTATCATTCCCATCAATCGAATCATCTCTTCATTCCCCCTGCTCATTCATTCATACCCTGACTGTCAGACGATTCCCCTTATTTCTTACAATTGCCCCGTTCGTCAAATATTTCTTTTATTCTTCCGACATGCCCCTCATTGGTAAGGATAATATACCGCTGAAACACCTTTTCGGTAACCAGCTGACCTAAAACCGGCTTTTTTCTCACGTCCTCCATGTTTGATCCATGCACCGTCGCAATCATGACGCACCCGCAATTGACCGCATGATGGATCGCCTCAATATCCGCCTTGCTTCCAATCTCATCTACGGCAATTACATCCGGGGACATGGAACGGATCATCATCATCATTCCTTCGGCTTTCGGGCAGCAGTCAAGCACATCTGTCCGAATCCCCAAATCATTCTGCGGTACGCCCAGATAACATGCCCCCAATTCCGAACGTTCATCTACGACACCGATATTCTTTCCTTCCCGTTTTTCTTTATCGTATCCGCGCTGCTCCCCATTGGAAAGCTGGCGTATGATATCTCTTAACAGCGTGGTTTTCCCGCATTTCGGCCNNATAATCAATGTGTGAAACACCCGGTTTCCCTCTGTGATATATTTCATCACTTCATCGGCGCACCCTTTGACTTGGTGGGAAAGACGGATATTGATAAAGGAAACATGCCGGATATTGGATACATGACTCCCCTGCATAACAGCCTTTCCGGCAATGCCGACCCGATGCCCCCCCTGTATGGTAATAAATCCCTGGCGGAGTTCTTCTTCAAAAGCATACATGGAATAATTGCTGATATATTCCATGCTCTCCTGTAAATCCTCAGCCGTCACATGATAGGTTTGTCCTGCTTGCCGAACCGGTTTTTTATCATGGTCAATAAATAACTCCTGATTGTCATAGACTAACATCAAAGGCCGTCCCACCCTTAAATGTATTTCCTGCAGTTTTTTGTATTCGATATCCAGCGGATTTATCACACTTCTTAACGCAACGGGAAGTACCCGTACAATTTCATCCATAGCCATTCAAACATCTTGTCCTTTCACGCTTTATTGTAAATTTATATGCAATATCAAAAAGAATATACCTTGAAAGGAAAAAGATTTTGTGGTACGCTTTTGGATAAGATGCAAAATATACACGGGAATGAGGATTACTATGGAATACGGATTAATCGGGGAAAAACTGGGACACAGTCTTTCAAAACCCATACATGAAAAATTAGCGGACTATACTTATCAGATCTGCCCGCTGACAAGGGATGAATTTTATGATTTTATGCAAAGAAAGGATTTTAAGGCAATCAATGTTACCATCCCTTATAAACGCGACGTACTTCCCTTTCTGTCATCCATTGACCGCCATGCGGAGGCAATCGGGGCAGTCAATACGATTATAAATAAAAAAGGCAGCCTTCATGGCTGCAACACGGATTATGACGGCTTCCTGTATATGATAAACCGTCATAACATCAGACTTGCGGGAAAGAAATGTATTGTTTTGGGTAACGGCGGAGCTTCCCAAGCCGTGACTGCCGTTTTAAGAGATGAACAGGCAGCGGACATCATTGTTGTAAACAGGAAAAGCGGCAACGGTGCCGTAACTTATGAAAAATGCTATGAAGAACATACGGAGGCTGATATCGTGATTAATACGAGCCCGGTCGGGATGTATCCGAACGCGAACACCTCCCCGGTCGATTTGAAGAAATTCCCGAACTGCGGGACAGTGGTTGATATTATCTATAACCCGCTGGAAACCCTGCTTGCCGCGCAGGGAAAAAAACTCGGCATGACCGCCGTGACCGGGCTGGAGATGCTTGTGGCACAGGCAAAATACGCCGTCGAGATTTTTCTTGACATCAAAATTGAGGAGAACAGGATTGAGGAAATTTATAGGGAAATGTGCGGTGATTACCGTCTTTCGGCTCACACCACGCCGGTCTTTTAACACCTATGATACGACCATGTCCAAATCCGCAGCAATACCCCTTTTATTTATAAATACTTCCGTAATTTTTCCAGTATGGTTTCCATATCAAAAGGTTTGCCGACATGATCATCCATACCCGCCTGTATACATTTTTCAACATCTTCCCGAAAAACATTTGCTGTCATTGCAATAATCGGCAGCTCCTTACCGCTTTTCACCGTCAGCTCACGTATTTGTTTCGTAGCTTCGATTCCATCCATTTCGGGCATTTGTATATCCATAAATACCAAATCATATAAATCCGGATCTGCCGTATATTTATCGACCGCTTCTTTTCCGTTTTCAGCCATATCAAGAACCAATCCGCTTTTCTCTAAAAAGGCCTCTAAAATTTCCCGGTTGATTTCAATATCCTCAACAATCAAAATATGCTTTCCGGCAAATTTTTCATCCGGTATCTGATTGGAAACATCACATTTTTTCATCTGCTGTTTACCGGAATGTCCTTTTCTGCTGACACGCCCCAGCTTCACGGTAAAACGAAACTGTGAACCTTCTCCTTCCTTTGAATTCACCCGGATTGTCCCGCCCATCTGTTCGACAATACGCTTGGAAATAGCCAAACCAAGCCCGGTTCCTCCGTATTTACGGGTTATGCCGCCCTCTGCCTGCTCAAATGCAAGAAATATCTTTTCCCTCTGTTCAGAGGAAATGCCGATTCCGCTGTCCGCTACTTCAATACAAAGTTCGTTGGTTTCATCTGTTTCCGCAGTCAGAGAGGCAATAAGACGGATATCTCCGCCGCCGGGTGTAAACTTCACCGCATTGGAAAGCAGATTGATTACCACTTGCTTTAATCGTTGTTCATCACCGATTACATACACCGGAACATTATCGTCTATTTCCATGAAAAAATTAAGTTCTTTGCTGTCCATACTGAACCGGACAAAGGAAACAGCCTTATTCAGCATATCCTCAAAGAGAAACATGTCATTCACCAATTCCAGTTTATTTGCCTCAATCTTTGATATATCAAGAATATCATTGATGATTCCAAGCAGATGCGAGGATGCTTCGTCTATTTTATTCAGCGAATAATCTTTGCGTTCAACATTTTTTGCGCTTTTCCCGATAGAAGTCATCCCGATAATTGCATTCATCGGTGTACGCATCTCATGACTCATACGCGATAAAAATTCGCTTTTGGCATGATTTGCGGATTGTGCTTCCGCCAGTGCGTCCTGAAGCTGAATCGTTGCGGCGCGGATACTTTCTTCCATATTGTTCCGTACCAGGGCATCCGCTATCAATTCGCTTGCGGAACGCAGTATATTTTCTTCGTTCTCTGAAAAAACCCGCTCCTGATGACAATCATCAAAGCCAAGAAATCCCCAGAATTGTCCTTTGAAAAAAATCGGGACCAACAGTATGGATTGTACATCCTGCGGCACAAAAATAGCTTTTTGGACATCATTCATTTCACGGACGAGCCCGTTAAAACATATCCCTTTCTTCAATTGATCCCCATAGCCCGGAGCGATATCATCATAAATTCTTTTGATCGACATGATACTCTGCTGCGGTGCAACCTTTTCCGACCATTCATAGATTTGAGAACAATACCGTATGTTGTTTTGCCGATAGCTTTTCCATATATATACACGATCAGCGTCTGCTGCCTCTGCCATAATACCCATTGACTGATGTAAATCCTCCTCAAACTGATCGGTATTCGACCGCAGGAGGATTGTTGATATTTTGTTTACCGCATGCAAAAGGGTCTGCTGCGTTTCTATTTTTTGCATCATCTTCTTATACTCACGTAAATCATAGGTATATCCGGCGACTGCAAAATCATTTCCGTACTTGACCCTAACCAGTGTGATTTCGGCAGGAATCGGTTTCTGATCCAGTGTCTGATTCATCCATTCAACGGTACAGAAGCCATCTTCAAATGCCTGTTCCAGCACTTGATATAATTTATCCATAGAACGGGTACCATCCGGCTGGTATTCGGGAGAACACTTCATATAATTTCTGATACGGTCCTCTTTATTTTTAAAATGAAATAACCGGAATGCCTTTTCATTGCAGTCAATCGGTTCATGATTCCGGTTCCATAAAACACAGCTTAACGGAGTCGCCTCCAGCATGAGCCGAACACGTTCATCCGCTTCATGAATCCTTGCCGTTTCTTCATTCCGAATTACCATATTTGCCGCCATCAGACTTGCGGAGCGCAGCATATCAACTTCATATTGATTGAACTCTTTTTCTTCTTTGCGGTTCTCAAAAAGTACAAAACCCCAAAATCCATTTTCCACAAATACCGGTACCACGAGTACCGTGTTACGGGCAAAATCCTTCAATACCTCTGCATCCGGCATAAAATGAACCGAACCGTTGATACACTCACCTGCGGATAGAATTTCCTCCCAATGCGGTGCCAACTCCGAATATAAAACATCCCTCAGTTTCTCAAGCGGCTCGGCCGTACCTCCTTCCGTTTTATCCCAACAATATACTTGTGATATATGCAGCACATCTGCTTTTTGAGTATTACGGAATACGGACATTCTGTCAAAGTTTGCCCTATCGGCAATCAAACCAATGCCGTCGTTCATTGCTTCTTCAAATGTCCCTTCTTTTCTGGACAAGAGGATAATCGCCGCTTTATTCAGTACATCCAGCATTTCCTGCTGACGGACACTTTCGGTAATATCCACACCGTACTCCAGATGTGCCTTTTCTCCGCCGCTCCAATCAATAAGCATTGCTGTCTTACGATTAATCGCACCTGTCGTTTCGTAATGATCCCATGTGATAGCTTGATCCGGTTCCTTTTTCAACGCGTAATAAGGGCAAAAATCACATCTTT
>DBDL01000141.1:0-138 GCA_002293545.1 Lachnoclostridium sp. UBA933
CTTTATTCAAAGCGGGGTTGTTTCAATAATACCCCGTCTTTTTTATGAGGCAATTCATCCTTATATTAAATTGCAATCCACCAGCACACTCCATATTTATCAATGATAGTCGCACAGCATTTGCTCCACGGAACTTCA
>DBDL01000141.1:202-853 GCA_002293545.1 Lachnoclostridium sp. UBA933
CTGCCATTTCATTTTATGAACCATGTCTATATCACAAGGGTTTTCGGCTTCGCCTAATGCTAAAAACCCTTCACCATTTACGGATAATTCACAGTGTACATAAGCAGTTTCGTTATCATTTTTTACTTCAAATGTAATTTTTGCGCCAAAAGCCCTGCAATACATTTCTGCCGCTTCAAAACTATTTTTTACATAAACCTGAGTATAATTTTTCATACTTCCCTCCTAATTGNNTATTCCCCCGCCCCATGCCGAGCGTACAGCGTAGAAAAGATTAACTCCATTATATATTAAAAGCGTAACAGATTCAAGAACTCAGAATGTAAAATCAGTTGCAATGTGTTTTTGTATGTGCTATATTTTTTATATCATCTACGATTTTACCACATAATAAATTGCTGGTTCGTACGAAACAGAAAGGGGCAATATGAAAAAGTGGTTTACGATTAATCAGATTGACGTAAATACGCATATTATCAGTGAGTACCGCCATTGGGAGGAAACACACTGTTATTTGTTGGAAGGCAAAGAACGCAGTTTACTCATTGATACCGGACTAGGCATTTGCAATATTTCTGATGAAGTGAGCACGCTCACGGACAAGCCAGTCAGCGCTGTGGCGACACATATTCACTGGGATCATATCGGCGG
>DBDL01000141.1:881-13892 GCA_002293545.1 Lachnoclostridium sp. UBA933
TAGATACGATTCGGGATATGGTCACAGACCGCTGCGATTTGCCGGAAGGTTACGATGTGAAAACCTATAGCTTCTTTCAGGGAACGCCTGCACGGATATTACAAGATGGCGATACGATTGATTTAGGCGGACGTGTTATCACGGCACTGCATACACCGGGACATTCTCCGGGGCATCTGTGTTTTTGGGAAGCGGAACGGGGATACTTATTTACCGGCGACCTTGTTTATAAAGATACATTATTTGCGTATTATCCGTCTACCGATCCGCAGGCTTATTTGGCTTCTCTCGATAGGATAGCCGCCCTGCCCGTAGAAAAAGTGTTTCCAGCGCATCACAGCCTTGACATTCAGCCGGAAATTTTAATCCGTATGAAAGACGCTTTCCGCAATATTAAGTCGGAAGGCAAACTCCATCACGGCGCAGGTACTTTTGATTACGGCGATTGGGCTGTTTGGCTATAGTGCCAACGAAAGAAGGATCATATCAAGCATACGATTCCATTCATCTTGATTACTTAATATAACGGCTCTGCCGTCCGTTGCCGGCATTTCTAATAGACATTATAATCTATTTGAAAAGCGAACGATATATAATACCCTAAAATTCTAAATTTTGTATTTTCCAAACACTTTATCACCTAAAAGAAGATTCAATGACACTATATATAACTCAAGGAGGAATATTATGGCAAAAGAAAAGGCTTCATTTAAAGATTTTCTATCGGCAGTTGCACCAGAACACCAAGCATTTGTCGAGAAACTGAACAACAAACTTATGGAACAGGGCTGCGACCTTGTAATCAAGGAAGCAAAAAGCGGTTACACTGCTTCCTACCAATTAGAGAAGAAAACCGTAATGAATTGGGTGTTCCGCAAGTCAGGTGTTTTGGCACGGATTTACGGTGACAATGTCTGTAAGTACGAGGATATCATTGCTTCTCTGCCTGCTGATATGCAAGAGAAAATGACTGCTTCCCGTGACTGCAAAAGACTTATTGACCCTAATGCTTGCAGCAGTACCTGTGTGAAAGGTTTTATTTATACCTTGAATGGCAATACACATAAAAAATGCCGGAATGACGGAATGTTTTTCCTGCTGACAAATGAAACAGCAGAGCATATAGCTGAGCTGGTCTGCGCAGAGGTTACTGTCCGCAAGTCAGTTTCATAGATTACCGTGGATGATAAACAATCCTGATTTTATCTTGTTTCATCATAAACACAGCATGACTTGATATGGTCATTCACAATGCCGACAGCTTGCAGGAAGGAATATATAATCGTCGAACCGACAAATTTGAAACCCATTTTCTTCAAATCCCTGCTGATCTGATCGGAGAGCGGTGTGGTAACCGGGATATCCTCAACCCGTTCCCAGTGCCCGACAACAGGTGTGTTATCTACATATTCCCATATGAAATGATGAAAACTACCGTGCCTTTCTACAATATCCAGAAATAATTTAGCGTTGGTAACTGCCGCATTTATTTTTAAGCGGTTTCGTATAATTCCTGCATTTCCTAATAATTCCGCGATTTTCTTATCATCATAAAGGGCAACCTTTTTCGGATCAAACCCATCAAAAGCTTTTCGGTATGCCTCTCTTTTATTCAATACCGTAATCCACGAAAGCCCTGCCTGAGCACCTTCCAGGATTAACATTTCAAACAGCTTGCGGTCGTCGTGTACAGGCCGTCCCCATTCGTTGTCATGATAATCAATATAGATGGGGGTATCCCCAAAACATCTGATTTTATTGTCCATAGTAATCCCCGTTCCTGCGCATGTTTTACGCATAAATACCCGATATCTGCGTACAGACACAAAATCGGCATGTGAAACGATTTTGTTTCACACCGCTTTTTCCCAATCCGGTTCGCTGCTCAATTTAATAAAGTATCCTGCTTAACACAAAAAATAAAATGCGGCATATCCACTCCCCGGTATTTTTTGATAAAGCGGCCGCAAACATACATGCCGTTCCTTATTGCAACATTGATTGACGGAATATTTATATCACGAATAATCGAATATACTTTATCCGCTTTCAGTTCTTCAAATGCATAACGTTTACATCTGCGGGCAGCCTCGGCTGCATAACCCCTATGCCAATATGCACGATTGAATAAGTATCCGATTTCAAGAACATTTTTCCCGTCCGCATCCTGCCATGTCAATCCGCATTGTCCTATCATTTTACTACTGTCTTTCAGACAGACAGCCCATAATCCAAATCCGTACCTCTGATAATTCGCAAGCTGCTTATTAAGCCACTCTTGTGTTTCCAAATGACTAAAGATTCCGTTATAGGCGTACATCGTCTGTTCATCCTGAAGAATCGCACATAAACAAGGAAAATCTTCTTGATTCATTTCACGCAGGAGGATCCGTTCTGTTTCCAGAATCATTTTATTTCCATTCTTGCGCACGTACTTTGCGCATAATATACGCGACATTTGTGCGTAAGCACAAATTCGCCGTGTGAAACGTATTTTGTTTCACACTATTCCCTCATAGTTATCCAATCACATCAATATCTATCTGTTTCATACCTAATACCTAACGCATTATAACAAATTATCATCTGCTCATTCAAGTGACTGATAAAATTCCCGTAAGTTTTCTTTCACATGAGCAGGTAATAATTTATACGGCACACCGTCAATTGCCCCTTGAATTCCATAGAGCATATGCAGACATGCCTCTGGGTCAGCTTGCGCCCGGATACGGAGTAACACTTCTTCCGCCCCCATCTCCCGCAATTGTTCAGGTGTTTCAACACCTATTTTCAAGAGATTGCTCTCCAATACTTTTCCGACATTCGGTAAATCCGCTAATGCACCCATGCCTTACCTCCTACGAAAAACAATCTTGCCATGCCGTACCGCAATTGAAAAATGATGCGATACGATAGAATTTAAGGATATAAACAGTATTTTCATATCCGAAGGCAAGTTATGTACTTCACTGATCAATGTTTTGTAAAACGCTTCATTTTCCTCCAACAATCCGATTAGGGGGAATCAAAAAACTTTCCCTTATAAAAATTCTCATTACCAAGCTTCTTTGCCGTCACCCTAAATATAACGCAGCCGTCCGGACATACAATATCCTTGCTGTATTGACCGCTCCCGCCGATGTTCTCTAAATCTCCGCCGCTTCTGACAGCTTCCATCAAAGGGAACATCATCATCATTACTTTAGAGCAAATGCCCTGTCCGTCCGCATTTACCGGACATCCATAAGTACATGTATACTTGTCCCCGATTTCCTCACCATTTCGGCAATATCTCTCTGTATGGTCACTGCGCAGAAACCCTGTTACTTCAATTTCAAATTCATATTCCTCATCATACCATTTTTTCATATTCTTCTCCTTGAATCAATTCTCTGCTTACCTTCTCAGATATTACTGGTTTCATTTATATTATAACACTCTCCGTTTTTCTGTCAAATGCGCTGAAATGCAACGAAAAAATCAATGAAAGCATTGACAAAAGTATCGTCATCACATATACTGATCATATGATTGAATGATTGCTCAATTATTTGGAGGTTTGATTATATGAAAAATGAAGTTCATTGTGACTGTGAAGTAATCCACAGCGAAATAGTCAACAAGGTAAAAAGTACGATGCCGCAGAGCAAAGATTTTTATGACCTTGCCAATCTGTATAAATTATTTTCGGATAATACAAGGGTACGAATACTATGGGCACTGAATTGCAATAAGATGTGTGTCTGTGATTTGGCAGTGCTTTTAAATATGACCAAATCGGCAATTTCTCATCAGCTTAAATCATTACGTCTTGGAGGACTTGTCAAGTATGAAAAACAAGGCAAGGTCGTTTATTACTCCTTAGCCGACAGCCATATCAGCGGCATCTTTGAAAAAGGATTTGAACACATTCATGAATAATAATTTTAGGGAGGATATTTCATATGGAACATAAAAATGACCATAAACAAAACGACAACCACGAACAAAATCATAAACAAAACCATAATGGCGATCATAAACATACGTACAGCCATAACCAAGAACACAATCATAGCCACAGTTATAGCCACGAGCATAGCCACAGCCATAACCGGCACGGCGGCGGAAATATCCGTATCGCATTTTTTTTGAATTTATCCTTTACTGTCATTGAGCTGATCGGTGGAATCCTCACCAACAGCGTCGCCATCATTTCCGATTCCGTTCATGACTTTGGGGACAGCTTATCCCTCGGTCTTGCATGGTATTTTCAAAGGCTTTCAAAAAAAGGAAGTACCAGTCAATACACTTACGGTTACAAACGCTTTTCTCTTTTGGGCGCGATTATTAATTCTATTCTTCTGGTCGTCGGAAGCGTCTATATTCTGACCGAAGCATTTCCCCGTCTGTTTTTTCCGCAGGAACCAAATGCCAAGGGAATGTTTATTCTTTCCATTGTCGGTATTATTATCAATGGCGCCGCCGTATTGCGTACCCAAAAATCAAGCTCTGTCAATGAGCGGGTGGTATCTCTTCATTTATTAGAAGATGTATTGGGCTGGGCTGCCGTCCTGATTGGCTCAGTAATTATGCACTTTACCGGTTTTACAATGATCGACCCTATCCTTTCCATTGTCATTGCCTGCTTTGTGTTAATCAATGTATTGAAAAATATAAGGGCGGTTTTGCCAATTTTGCTGCAAGGTACACCATCAGATGTCAGCAGGGAGCATATTATTCAGAAGATAGAAGAAACTGCTCAGGTTGCGGGTGTCCATGATTTGCATATATGGTCACTGGATGAAGAATACAACGTGCTTACCGTTCATGTCATGCTGCAAGATGTCCTTTCAGGGGATGAGATAATTAAATTAAAGGATCGTATCCGCAAGTTACTTAAACAAGAGGGGATACAGCATTCAACAATCGAACTTGAAAGACCCGACGAACCGTGTACATTTACAAGTTGCATAACGAACGATACTGTGTTATAATCTTACTGTATATGTCGCATTAAAACCGATTGACTTATCACCTGTCATATTGCGATTTTATTTGTCCGTTAGCAATACATTGTTAGCGTTACATTCAGATAAAATAAACAATTATATCAAAAGGGGGATTATTATGTTTAACAAGAAAGGCATTCAAAGATTTTTATCACTATCTGTCATTCTTACGATGATTATTTCTGTCTGTTTTGGAATTTTGCCGAGTGTACCGCTAAAAGCCGCGGCAAAACCGGCACTGAACAAAACATCCGCAAATGTACTGATTGGAAAGTCTGTCAAGCTGAAACTAAAGAAAAAGGTCGGCAAGGCAAAAATCAACTGGAAAAGCAAGAACAAAAAGATTGCCAAGGTTAATAAAAACGGCAAGGTCACGGGTGTTAAAAAAGGAAATACAAAGATTACTGCCGCTGTATCCGTGAAAGGGAAAAAATACCGCCTAAACAGTAAGATTAAAGTTATCCAAAAAGCAAAAAGCTTTAGAATTACATACAGCAATGGGAAAACTGCTTCTCCCGTACAGCTTAAAACGGGGCAGCAGCTTAAATTAACTGCAAAAATGACTTCTCCGAAGTCGTCAAATGATTTTATTACCTCTTGGAAAAGTAACAACGGTAATGCCGTTTCCGTAAATAAAAACGGAAAAATTACTGCTTTAAATCCGGGAGAGGCAACCATAACAGCAACTGCTTTCGGAAAATCCAAAGCGAGTATTGCCGTCAATGTAACCCAGAATGGTATTATACTGTCTGCACCTCCTCATAAGGAATCACCAAGTCCGACGCCAACCTTTGATCCGGGCAAAAAAGAATTTTTGTACTCTACAGATTTTGAAGAGGCTCTTGACGGATTCGGCGCAAGAGGAAACGGACGTGCTGTACGCGTCGATACTGCCGCTCAAAGCGGGAAGTATTCGCTTCATGTTTCCGGACGAACCAACCCTTGGCATGGTACACAAATGAACGCAACGAATTTATTAAAGACGGGTAATAAGTATTATGTCAGAAGTTATGTCAAACAAGATACCGGTTCCGTTCAAACCTTAAAAATATCTCTGCAATGTGATTTTCAAGACGGTTCCGGCTCCACTTATCCTAAAGTCGCCGAATTAGAATGCCAAAGCGGAGAATGGACTCTGGTTGAAGGGTATGTTGATATGTTGGAATCCCCTTCCCAGACCCAATTATATTTTGAAATGCCTTCCAATGCTACGGCTGATTTTTATGTAGACAATATTTCTGTCTGGTGGGATTCGGAAGTTGTCATTGTACCTCTCGAAACGGCTCCGCCGCTGTCAGGAAAACTAAAAGAGGCGTATCAGGGTTTATTTACTATCGGAACGGCAGTAACCGGTCGTCAATTAACAAATGCCAATGATGTCAATATGTTAAACCATGTCGTTGAACAATATGACAGCATCACCATGGAAAATGAAATGAAGCCGAGTGCCATTTTAGGAAACAGGGCAACCTTTGAAGACAACTCATTTGACCGGAGCACACTGCCGGAAAGTTATAAAGAAACAACGGTACCTAAATTGAACTTTAGTACCGTAGACCAATGCCTTGCCGCTGCACAGTCCAAAGGACTGAAGATGAGAGGACATACGCTGGTATGGCACAGTCAGACTCCGTCATGGTTCTTTAAGGTGGATTATTCGGATTCTCAGCCTCTTGTTTCAAAAGAAGTAATGGACGCACGAATGGAATTTTATATTAAATCAGTAATGACTCATGTGCAGACAAAATATCCGGATATCGTTTATGCATGGGATGTTTGCAACGAGGTATTTACAAATGACGGCTCCAACTCTTATGATACTGCCTTGAGAGGTTCTAATCCCGGCGCCGCGGGCGAAAGCAGCAATTGGTACAGTATCTATCAAAGTGATGAATTTATTATCAATGCGTTTCAATATGCAAGCGAAGTGAAGGATGAAAATGTTTCCCTCTTCTATAATGATTATAATGAATACATGCCGAGCAAGACTGACAACATTGTTACCTTGGCAACAAAACTGTATGAGAAAGGTACCATCGACGGAATCGGTATGCAGTCACATATTGACCTTACGTATCCAAGTGCCGAGGAAGTAAAAGAAGCCATTGATAAATTTGCCGCAATCGGCGACGGTGCATTGGAAATACAGTTGACGGAATTGGATGTTACTCTTAACTTCTTCGGAGGTACTTCGGGGACCTTTGAGAAACAAACAGCGTATTATCGTGATTTAATGCATATGCTTGTAAAGGCAAAACGTGATGAACACATAAATATAACCAATGTAACACTCTGGGGATTCTATGACGAGATGTCATGGAGAAGAGAGTTTACGCCGCTTCTTCTTAATTATACAAGAGGAATTGGGTTTACAGAAAAAGGTGCTTTCAAGGAAGTATTGAACGCCCCGACACTGGCAGAATAAATTGAAAAACAGACGGCTGTATTTCTCAGCCGTCTGTTTTTTTGTTTGTGATTATTTTATTTTAACAAGAAAGTGCTGATTTTGCGGGCACAAACATTAGCGGATGGCGCGTTCCTCAGCCACCCGTCTTTTTTACAGAAAAGCACTCACCTTGCGGAGCGAAGTTTGCTTCGCAAACTTCTGCGGGCGCGTTCCTCAGCCGCCCGCTTTTTTGACATGCCCAATGTCCGTAATTATATTGTAACCGACAGACGCAACCCTCTGCTTCAATGACAAAATTGCTTCCGCCGCTTCCTCTTTTGTGCTCAGTTTATTGTTGTATATTTCATATAATTTTCTTACGCCGGACGGCGACAGATTTGGCATCACCACATTTGCCCCCGCCGTCAGACCCAATTCACGCCCGTTTTCGGTAATGGAGCCCAAAGCAGTCGTCGAGGGTATCAGGGCATGGGGGAACATAAGGCGCAAGATGGCAATTAACCGCAGACACAAGTGTAACTCCCCGTTAGGGCAATCATAAAACGGCGTATCCCTATGTGAAATATACGGACCGATTCCAATCATATCCGGCTGCAGCTCCTGTAAAAACCTCAAATCCCGAACTAAGTGTTTTATCGTCTGACCGGGAGAACCGACCATAAATCCGGAACCAACTTGAAAGCCTATTTTTTTAAGATTGATCAGACACTGTCTGCGGTTCTCCAAAGTCATTTCTTGCGGGTGAAGTAAGCGGTAATGTTCTTCATCTGCCGTTTCATGCCGCAGCAGATAACGGTCGGCGCCTGCATCAAAAAAGGATCTGTAACTCGCAAAAGACTTTTCTCCCAACGATAACGTTACCGCACAGTCGGGATATGCGGTTTTTATGCCGGATATTATTTCGCATAGTTCCTCATCCGAAAAAAAGCCGCCCTCTCCGCTCTGTAATACAAACGTGCGGAATCCGAGCGGATAGCCTTGATTGCAGCACGATATGATTTGCTCCTTGGTTAAGCGGTAACGCTTTAATTTTTTGTTATCCGAACGGATACCGCAATAGAAACAATTGTTTTGGCAGCAATTTGATATTTCTATCAAGCCGCGTATATATACATCCGTGCCGTAATGCACCCTGCGGACCTCCTCCGCGTTGTGCATTAAAGCTTTTTCATATTGGCGGTTATCTATCAGCCGCTCTAAATCATCATCTGATAAGTCCTTATACTTACATAACTTTTCTATAAGATTCATTTCTTTGCTGCTTTCATTTTCCTATATTCATTATTTTGTTTTGTTCATTTTTCTTTCCTGATACTTCCTTACCCTCGCTTCATCACAACTCTTTCTCTTTGAAAAACTCTGCTTACGCCCCGCTGCTTATATAATATTGCGCCTGCGCGTTCCACATGTCCGCATATTTTCCGTTTAGTTCAAGAAGCTCCTCATGGGTTCCTTCCTCGATCAGCCGCCCCTCCTCCAGCATATAAATCCGGTCGGCATCCTTTGTCGTAGAAAGCCGGTGCGAAATATAAACGACCGTTTTCCCTTTTGCCGCACGTTTCATCGCCTTATTCAAGCTGTATTCCGCAATCGGGTCAAGCGCACTCGACGGTTCGTCCATCACAATGATATCTGCATTTTGATAAAAGGCACGGCTGATTGCTACTTTCTGGCTTTCTCCGCCGGATAAATCCACTCCTTCTTCGTCAAACTCCGTGGTAAGCTGTGTTTCCAAGCCATATTTCAGCTTATTCAAACGGGAAGAGAAACCGCTTTCCTTTAGCGCCGACAGGATTTCATCTTTTGAAAACGAAACCATACTCAAATCATCCATTACAACATTTTCGTTTAATGCCGCACCATAGATTTTATAATCCTGAAAAACAACACCAATTCTGTCACGGAAGCTTTTCAGGTCATACCGGTCAATACTTTTCCCCGCGTAGCATACTTCGCCTGACGTCGGGTCATACAAGCGCATAAGGAGTTTAATCAATGTTGTTTTACCCGCTCCGTTATATCCGACCAGTGCAACTTTCTCTCCGGGCTTCAGAACCATGTTGATATTATGCAATATATTTCCCGCCTTTTCATTGTAGGCAAAGGAGAGATTCTTTACTTCCAGAACATTGGAGCCTTTCGGTGCCTCTTCCCCGATTCCCTCTTTCAAAACCGGTTCGTATACCATGAATTCCCGTATTTTATCCACATACAAGCTGTTTTCTGCCGCCTTGGGCAGCACCTCCGAAAAGTCATTCAGCTGTCTGGACATGCTTCTGACCAAATGAAACAAAACGACCGCACTGCCAAAGGAAATTGTCCGGAACACTGCCGCCTGAACAACCAGAAGGCTTATATATACACCGTTTACAATAAAATCTTTGGAAATGTATCGTTGTAAAAATTGAAACAGCCATCTCTTCCCCGCATTATCACGGTTGATTTGTACAATCTTATCATTCGCTTCGTCAAACTGCTTTTCCAAAACATCTCCGATTCCGTCGTTCAGCCGAAGCTCCTTTGCATATTCGTTCAGATAAAAAACACGCTCCGAATAATACCGCTTACGTTCGTACGGATTGACCTCTGTCCGGACATCGAAGTTTACTTTGTTCCGTTTCTTGGCAAAGAAAAACGAAAGGATAAAGGAGATTGCCACAAATACAAGTCCGATCGGGCTTTTATACAGGAAAAAAATTCCTCCTGTAACCAGTCCGGTAACACTGATACTGAGAAACCGAAGCATATCCAAAAACCGGTCAATCGACTTCTCCGACTCCGACACAGATAGTACAAACTTATCATAATACTCCGGATCATCATAACAACTCAAATCCAGCTTTGATGCTTTCTCAAATAAAGGCTCTTTTAACGCGCGGTATAATTTCGGTTTATTCTTAAATACCATGTTATGGATAAAGTATCCGTCAACGGCAATTTCAACGGCGATAAACGCAATGAGCGCCACCATATAAATCAGGACAGTCAAAAACGGTTTTCCGTACTGCGCACTTTCCAATACGAGATTTACCCCGATTGCGTGTTCCAAAAACGTAACGCCCTGAAATCGTATGCCGTCATAAATCCAATAAATCATAAATCCCGGAGCGGTCTTAAAGCAAAGCCGCCAAAGGTATACTTGATTCTTCCATACTTGTTTCAATTTATCTCCTCCCATGTTCCGTTTGCCGGTTCCAAGCCATACGGCAGACATTATGCAAGATAATTCTCCGCCTGCTTGTTATACATTTGCTGATAAACACCTTTTAATTTCATTAGCTGGCTGTGCGTCCCCTCTTCTGCAATCCTCCCTTTTTCCATCATAAATACCCAATCGGCATCTTGTACGGACGAAAGCCGGTGTGAAATAAACAACATTGTCTTATCCCTGCCGTCTTTCATAATACTCTCGAACAATTGATACTCCGCAATCGGGTCAAGCGCACTCGACGGCTCGTCCAGCAATTTAATCGGCACATCCTTGACAAATGCCCTTGCCACAACGATTTTTTGATTTTCCCCTCCCGAAAGAACCACACCGTTCTCATCATATTCCTTTGTGAGAATGGTATGTATGCCGTCCGGTAAGGAATTGACCTTTTCATATACTCCTGACTTCTTTAAGGCGCTGATAACCGTTTCATCTTCGCCGGGCTGCCCCATCAATACATTTTCCTTTACCGATAAGGCAAATATTTTGTAATCCTGAAATGCCGTTGCAAATAATGCCCGGTATTTTGCCAGATTATACTCCTTGATATTTCGTCCGTTCATTAAAATCTCACCCTTGTCCGGGTCATAAAGCCGCATAATCAACTTGATAATCGTCGTCTTTCCGGCTCCGTTATGCCCGACCATCGCATAAGAACAGCCCCCGCGCAGTTCAAATGACATATCATGAATGACTTCTTCATTTTTATAGGAAAAGCATACGCCGCGGAATTCCAAACTCCGGATTTCACTTTCCGGTTCCAAGCCGTCATAATCTTCGGGTATCGCAGGTACATAATGAAGAAAGCTTCTCAGATTCTCAATATACAGTCCGTTTTTAAAGCTTGCTATCAGGGATTCGGCAAACTGAATCAATATCCATGTCGAGGTCACCATAATCGTACTTAATGCCGCAAGCTCCGCCAATGTCATTGATTTGGAAACCATTGTCTGATATGCGCCATAGAGCAAAACGCCTTCAAAGATAAAGGTAAAGGTAAACATTACCCGGAACCAATGAAATATCACGCCGATTAACGTATACTTCTTCGTCACCCTGACCATGCCGTCAATGGCTTGCTGATACTGACGCTTCATCAGCGAAAATACATTCGTCAGCCGCACTTCCTTGGCATAGTCGGACAGATACATCACCCGGTTTACATAGGCGACCCTCCGGTTATGCGGATTGATTTCTTTGTTTCTGGCATAATCTATTTTCTGGAGCTTGCTGTCAAAAATAAAATTCCCAAGCAGCGGAAATATTACAAACGCCATAGCAAACGGATCAATTTCATACATCGCCGAAAAGGAAACCGCCCCCGCTATGATTCCGAATACAATCCCGCACACATTATCTATCGTTATTAACAGCTTTGCACCCGTATCGTCCATCGCCAATGTATATTTATTATAAAACTCTTTGTCTTCAAAACACGACAATTCTAAGTTTCGTGCCTTTTTAAACAGCTTCTTATACAGTTTTTTGTAAGTAACCGCATCCGTAACCGGCAATACCTTTCCTTGCGCATATGAATTATAGATACTGATTGCAGAAAAAACCAAGACGGTAATCAACAGGAAAAAAAGAATCTCCTGAACATCTCTTTCTTCATCCAATGCCTGTATGACATATCTCATGAAAAACACGCTGTAAAAAATCCATTCAAAATACCCGCTGAATGACAGAAGAACAGCATGTACAAGCCGCGAAAAAGACAGCTCTTTCATTAGGGACAGTGCATAGATGTTGTTCATAATCGCACGGCTTGTCTTAATCGTGTCGGCAGACTTTTGCTTTTTCATTTATCCTCCCACTTCCTAAATTGTGATATTTATAATGTAACATATATTTTAGGTGGTTACAAGGGGGAAAAGCAGAAAAACAGAAAATATGTTCTGGTTTATGAAAACCTTACCGCTGCTTATTTCAAACCCACCCCTTAAAATCCGGTTGTATCTCAAGTAAAAAGGTGTTAGATTCATGCTTCCATTTAACATCATAACTTTACCTCATTGCCGGATAAAAAGCTGCCATATTCTATTTATTTGAAAAAATGGGAAAAGAAAATTTAGAAATATATCATCTTATCATTTACTAATCCTGAGAAATATATTAGAATGAAGTTGTATCTTCTTCTAAAGCCAATGACTTTTTGTTTTTTAATAAGTCGTTGGCTTTAATAGTTATGCAAAACGCCGCATATCATGGAATGGTTTTTATTTCATTTTCCTTTGAATAATTACATGTTTTTTATATATACTTGTATAAACAGCGGTACTCACATTAAGGTTAATTTTTCTATAGCTTTTTTTATCCCCCTATGTTATAATGGATTCGTTTAGGTTTTATGTTGAAATTAATGTGCTGACTTGGTTGTTAAAAATTTATCAATGTCTGCC
>DBDL01000141.1:13916-23980 GCA_002293545.1 Lachnoclostridium sp. UBA933
AAATAATTGAAGGAGGAAAGACATGAGTTCTAAAACCAGTACCGTACCTTTCAATGGTACAAAAGAGCAGGAAGCAAAGCTTCGGGAAGTCTTAAAGGAATATGAACGCGATTCCAGTCACTTGATGTCCGTGCTTCAGAAAGCTCAGGAGATTTATGGTTATCTGCCGATTGAAGTGCAAAAAATGATTTCCGACAGTATGGAAATTCCGATGGAAAAGATTTATGGGGTTGTCACTTTTTATTCGCAATTTTCATTAAGCCCCAAAGGGAAAAATACGATTTCCGTATGTCTTGGAACTGCCTGTTATGTAAAAGGTTCCGGAGGTATTTTTGACAAACTGTCAGAATTACTTGGAATCGGTAACGGCGAATGCACGCCGGACGGGAACTTTTCATTGGACGCCTGCCGCTGTATCGGTGCCTGCGGACTTGCACCCGTATTGACGGTCAATGACGAAGTTTACGGACGTTTGAGTTTAGATGATATCCCAGGTATTGTCAAGAAGTATTCTTCCTGAAACGATGATGACGGAAATTTCATTAAATGTATTGGATGTGGCAGAAAATTCGATTCGGGCAGAGGCAGCGCTGATTGAAATATCGGTGACGGTCGATACGAAAGCCGACACGCTCACCATTCGGATTAAGGATGACGGCTGCGGTATGACAGGGGAGCAGACCCGGAAAGTAGAAGACCCGTTTTTTACAACGCGGACTACAAGAAAAGTCGGGCTGGGCGTACCGTTTTTTAAACAGGCGGCGGAGAGTACCGGAGGATCATTTGAAATCGTATCCAAAACCGGTATCGGTACGACGGTAACTGCCGTTTTTGTTCTTTCACATATTGACCGTATGCCGCTCGGCGATATGACAAGTACCATGCATACATTGATTACATTTAATATACAAACTGATTTTTTGTATACATTTCAATTGGATGACAGAAACTTTACTTTGGATACAAGGGAGTTTAAGGAAATCTTAGGCGGCGTTCCGTTGGACAATCCGGAAATTTCAGCATATATCAAAGAATATCTGAATGAAAATGAAAAGGAAGTTATGAACGGAGCCATTATTTAATATAAGAAATATAGAAGGAGGAAATAGGATGAAGTCTTTAGAAGAATTAAAAGCCATACGTGAGAAAATGCAGGGACAAGTAGGAGTCCGGTCAGAAGATGCAGCCCAGACAAGAGTTGTGGTCGGTATGGCAACCTGCGGAATTGCCAGCGGCGCAAGACCTGTGCTGACCAAGCTTTCCGATTTGGTACAGGAAAAAAATATGACAGATAAAATTGCTGTTACCCAAACCGGCTGTATCGGTTTGTGCCAGTATGAGCCGATTGTCGAAGTGATGGCTCCGGGCAAGGAAAAAGTCACTTATATCAAAATGACACCCGAAAAAGCAGAAGAAGTATTTAACAGACATTTGCAAGGCGGTCAGGTAATCGGCGATTACACGATCAGCAGCGTAAAATAATACATGAATATCAGATTACAAGGAGGAAATAATATGTATCGTTCTCATGTTCTTGTTTGCGGCGGAACCGGCTGTAAATCATCAGGCAGCCAAGAGATTATCGACAAAATGCAAGAAGAAATAAAAAAGAATGACCTCAGCAAAGAAGTCAGCGTTGTACAGACAGGCTGCCACGGTCTTTGTTCCCTCGGTCCGATTGTCGTTGTGTATCCGGAAGCCACTTTTTATTCTATGGTGAAACCGGAAGATGTTGAGGAGATTGTCAAGGAACATTTATTAAAAGGCAGAATCGTAACCCGTCTTGTCTATGAAGAATCCATGACCGACGACGGCAGTGTCCGTTCCTTAAACGATACCGCTTTCTATAAAAAGCAAAGACGTGTTGCCCTGCGTAACTGCGGAGTCATCAATCCGGAGGTGATTGATGAATATATCGGAACCGGCGGATATGAAGCATTGGGTAAGGTTCTGACAGAAATGAAACCGGAAGATGTTATTCAGGTTCTGCTTGACAGCGGTCTTCGCGGCCGCGGCGGCGCCGGATTCCCGACCGGTCTGAAATGGAAGTTTGCAATGGCAAACGAAGCCGATCAAAAATATGTATGCTGTAATGCCGACGAGGGTGATCCGGGTGCCTTTATGGACCGTTCCGTACTGGAAGGCGACCCCCATGCATTATTGGAAGCAATGGCAATTGCCGGTTATACAATCGGTGCTTCCAAAGGATATGTTTATGTACGCGCCGAGTATCCGATTGCCGTTGAACGATTGACAATTGCCAGACGTCAGGCAATGGAATACGGTCTTCTCGGTGACGACATCTTCGGTTCAGGATTTAATTTTGATATTGAAATCAAACTTGGTGCCGGCGCTTTTGTATGCGGTGAAGAAACCGCTTTGATGACCTCGGTCGAAGGAAACCGCGGCGAGCCTCGTCCCCGTCCGCCATTCCCTGCCGTAAAAGGTTTATTCGGAAAGCCGACCATCTTAAATAACGTAGAAACCTATGCCAATATTCCGCAGATTATTATCAAAGGTGCAGAATGGTTCTCCAGTATGGGTACCGAAAAGTCAAAGGGTACAAAAGTGTTTGCACTCGGCGGCAAAATCAATAATACCGGTCTGGTTGAGATTCCAATGGGTACGACATTGCGTGAAATCATAGAGGAAATCGGCGGCGGTATCCCGAACGGGAAAAAATTCAAAGCGGCACAGACAGGCGGTCCTTCGGGCGGATGTATCCCCGCTGAGCATTTTGATATCCCGATTGATTATGACAATCTGACAGCGATTGGTTCCATGATGGGTTCCGGCGGCATGATTGTTATGGATGAAGACAATTGTATGGTAGACATTGCGAAATTCTTCCTTGACTTTACGGTTGATGAATCCTGCGGTAAATGTACTCCCTGCCGGATCGGCACAAAACGTATGTACGAAATACTTGAAAACATCACAAAAGGAAATGCCACATTAGAGGACCTCGACAAATTAGAGGAACTCTGCCGTTACATAACAGAGAATTCCCTCTGCGGGCTCGGACAATCCGCACCGAAACCGGTACTGTCCACTCTCAACTTTTTTCGCGATGAGTATATTGCGCATGTGGTTGATAAAAAGTGTCCTGCCGGCGTCTGCAAAGACCTTCTCTCTTATTTTATCATACCGGAGAAATGCAAGGGCTGTACGCTGTGTGCAAAAGTATGTCCGGTCGGGGCAATTGAAGGCACGGTAAAGAACCCTCACGTGATACATCAGGATAAGTGTATTAAATGCGGTGCTTGTATGGAAAAATGTAAATTTGGTGCGATTATCAAAAAATAATCGAATGAAAATAATATGGAGGTAAGACAATGGAAAACGTCAATATTAAAATAAACGGTGTAGATGTATCCGCACCTGCCGATTCCACAATTCTTCAAGCAGCCAAGTTAGCTCACATTGATATTCCTACCCTTTGCTATCTGAAGGATATTAATGAGATTGGTGCTTGCCGTATTTGTGTCGTTGAGGTAAAGGGTGCCAGAAGCCTTGTTGCTTCTTGTGTTTATCCGGTCAATGAAGGAATGGAAGTTTACACAAATACACCAAAGGTACTCGAATCAAGAAAGAAAACCCTGCAATTGATTTTGTCCAATCACAGAAAAGAATGCCTTTCCTGTGTCCGCAGCGGTGACTGCGAATTACAAAAGCTTTGCAGAGATTTAAACATAGAAGACGAAGATTTCTATGCCGGTGAAACATTGGAATTTGAAACGGATGAATCCGCCGCCCATATGTACCGTGACAATACAAAATGTATCCTTTGCCGCCGATGCGTCGGTGTATGCGGCAATATACAGGAAATCGGTGTAATCGGAGCAAACGAACGCGGATTTGCAACAAATATCGGCTGTGCATTTGATGCCGGTCTTGGTGAAACAAGCTGTGTATCCTGCGGACAATGTATTGCCGTATGCCCGGTAGGCGCTATTTCCGAAAAGGATTATACGGATGACGTCCTGGCGGCGATTGCCGACCCGGAAAAACATGTTATCGTCCAGACCGCTCCTGCCGTCCGCGCCGCCATCGGAGAAGCCTTCGGCAATCCGATGGGAACAAGCACAGAGGGAAAAATGGCGGCAGCTTTGCGCCGTATCGGTTTTGAAAAGGTATTTGATACGAACTTTGGGGCAGATTTAACGATTATGGAAGAAGCTCACGAGTTTTTAGACCGCGTGAAAAACGGCGGCACATTACCGATGATTACATCCTGTTCGCCGGGATGGGTCAAATACTGCGAGCATTATTTCCCTGATTTACTGGATAACCTATCCTCCTGTAAATCACCTCAGCAAATGTTCGGCGCCATCCTAAAAACCTATTATGCGAAAAAAATGAACTGGAATCTGGAAGATATCGTCAGCGTCAGTGTTATGCCTTGTACGGCAAAGAAATTTGAGATACACCGCGATAACCAGAGTGCCGCCGGCGTACCGGATTTAGATATCACGATTACTACCCGTGAATTGTCCCGTCTAATCAAACGTATCGGTCTTGATTATAACAGTCTTCCGGACGAGGGCTTTGACGACCCGCTCGGAGAGGGAAGCGGCGCCGCCGTTATTTTCGGGGCAACCGGCGGAGTTATGGAGGCGGCACTTCGTACCGCCGTTGAGGAGCTAAGCGGGGATAAGCTTGAAAATCTTGACTTTACCGAAGTCCGCGGCGTAGAGGGCATCAAAGAAGCGACCTATCCCGTAGCCGGGATGGACGTTAAGGTTGCGGTTGCTTCCGGTCTGGGCAATGCCAGGAAATTACTGACGAAAGTCCGGAACGGGGAAGCGGATTATCACTTTATCGAAATCATGGGATGCCCCGGCGGCTGTGTAAACGGCGGAGGTCAGCCCCAGGTTCACGCGAATATCCGCAACTCGGTAGATATCCGCAAGGAACGTGCAAAAGCGCTTTACAATCTGGACACCGCCAACAAGAATCGGAAATCCCACGAAAATGAATCCATAAAGAAATTGTATTCGGAATTCTTAGGAGAACCGGGCAGTCATAAAGCCCATGAACTGCTGCATACAACTTACGTGAAAAGGTCGGTTAATTAGTATTTATCTGATCGTATAAAATCCCCGCAGAAGTATTGTTTCTGCGGGGATTCTTTCATTTTACAGGAAAGTTCTATGCAATTGCCATTTATTTTTCGCGAAGCAATGTTTGCTTTCCACACTTTGCCGGGTGCGTTCCTCAGTCACCCGCTCTTTACGAATCCATACTGTATTGATAGAGTTGTTCCTTATCCTTTGACACCGAAAAATAACTCACATAAATATTCTGTTCGCTGACACCCATATCTAATATATAAGTATCCTTTTTATCATTCAAATTATAAACAACACACTGTTCGGCAGGAATCATACATTCTATTTCTGCCGAATCACTTTTTCTCCGGAATATTCCGTCTGTCGTAGCAATATAAAGCGTGCCCTCTTTATCTTTAGAAAAGCACATCTGCACTCCGTTTTCCTTATCCTCGGTTGCCTTAAAATCAATCTCCTCCATCGTTTCACCGGTCTTTAAGTCCTTTACCTGTATCTTGTTTAATTCATTATTCATTGTATAAAATTCATTACCAACCAATCCATTAAATACTTTTGAATTAAACTCACACACACTTAACTGCTTCATCGTACTCATATCATACCGGATCACTTTATCCGGAAAAGAAACGGCAATGCTTCCGTCATCCAGTACATTGAAATTCCATAGTCCCGCTGTACTCTTCCCTTTTCCGTCAAAAAATATATCCTGCTTTAAATTAACTTTTTCAAAACGATTTTTGTTGTTAAACCGGTAAAGTGTAAATTTCGTTTCTTGCGGCAATGTGTTTTCGTCAAGCTTTTTTGGATATTCCGCCTTTAAATAATAGTAATTTCCGTCCTGATGTTTCAGCAGTTCGTTATAATAAACATTTTCTTCTTTTTTATTCTTACCTGCCATCTCATTATATGCCTTTTCCGACGGCAAATCAGCAACCGCCCACGTGCCATCTTTCCATTGATAAGTACGCCTAAGCTCGGCTTCACTCCCCCCGGCACTCTCGTAGCCCAAATATGCGGGGGCTTCATTATCCTCTAATAATACTACTCCGGCAATCTCAATGGATGAACAAGGTATAAACGTTTCTTTCCATGAACCCTGCGATGCCGATTCTTGGTTTTCCGTTGTTTCAAGCCCCTCCAGCTCCGGCTCTCCCTTTTGGCATGATGTTAAAACCATACATAAAACAGTCATTAAAAAAATAGCCAGCAATCTCTTTTTCATCCTGTGTCCCCCCCTCTTTATCTGTTTATCCAAATGGGTATTATGTTAATCATTATATATGATATTCCCTGAAAAATCAATGATTCTCAACCAGATAGTCATATCTTTATTTTTTCTATTTTGGAGTTTAACCGCAAAGTGCAGGAAAAGCCGGTTATGTTTATGGATGTGACAGATGATATCCTCCTCCCTGTTTTGTACATTCAAATACATAATACCCTTTTTTCTTATAAAGGGTATCACACTCCCCGAAAACACTCTCCAATTTTCGATAAGTGCTCTCAGCACCATGTTTTTTCAATGTTACCACATACAATTTCCCGCCGTCATTCAAATAATCAACCGAATCCCCATACATTTTATACGTAACCGCCTTTCCGGCATGAATCGGCGGATTGATTACGATTGTATCAAACGAACCGGAAATATTCCCAAAACAGTCCGACTTGACGACCTCGGACTCAATCCCGTTATATTTGCAATTCATTTCGGTAAAATCAACTGCCGTCTGATTGATATCCGCCTGCGTTACTTTCAGCGAATAGGTTTTTGCCAGCACGATCCCCATGCACCCATAACCGCATCCCATATCAAGCAGTGCCCCGGAAAGTACCGGAATATTGTTTAATAAAATATCTGTAGCCGGGTCCACATGATCTTTTGAAAACAATCCGGCATCCGTAGTAAATACAAAATCCCTGCCTTGAAAACGGTATTCAATTTTTTTGATTTTATGTGTCAGGGAATCATCCTCCACAAAGTAATGGCTCATATCTCATACACCCCTTTTTGGTATTTGATGTTTCTTTACAAAAGAAGCGACCTCTCGATCGCTTCTTTTGAAGAGAAATAATTTATGAAAAAAGCAAGTAAGCTAATGATAACAGAAACCTCCTGTCAAATAAAACAACCCTGTATGGGATACCCGTCTATGGCTAAGGCAACCGTTCCGCGCTGCCGCAGCCGCCTACCCTTCGACTACCATGCTCTTGACTTTCATCAAGCGCGTCAGATTGCTTCTTTCATTTTCATCCAACTTCATCCTGATATATTTTATGGTTTCTTCCAATTGCGGAATCGTCATATACTCTAAGGCATTTACCCGGCGTCTTGTCTTTTCGATTTCACTTGTAAGCAGGTTGCAGGTTTTTTCGACTTCACCCAGCTCAAGAAGCTTGGGAAGTATATGGAACAGCTTTGTCAATGCCTTGTCTAATTCGTCGGAGGTATTGGAAAACCCATACGGGAAAATACTTCCGTCTTCGTCTTTTAATTTACGGATAAATTCCATCTGGGGTACCATAACGCTCATAATATTTTTCTTCGTTATTTCCAGGGAAATTTCTTCTTTCGGGAACATCACCGCTTCTTCCAAGAACTCAGGAGAGGTAATCGCACCGACCAGAACAAAATCCTTATAGGCTTCCATCAGTTCTGCTTCCACCGATTTTCTGAGCTCATCATTTTTCTTGACAAGATCAATAAAACGGCGCATCAGTTCATCTTGTTTGTCTTTCAGAAGCTTATGTCCGCGCTTTGCCGTGACAAGACGTTTTTTGAGCTTTGACAGCTCCATACGGTTCGGATTTACATTAAGTTTCATTTATACACCCTCTTTAACGGATTCTTTCGGCAGATACTTTTCTAAATATTCATCGCGGATTCTTTTTAATTCCATACGGGGAAGAATCGCCAAAAGCTCCCAGCCAATACTTAAAGTTTCTTCAATCGTCCGGTTGGTATCATAACCCTGTGATACATATTTTTTCTCAAAGGCGTCAGCAAACTTGGCAAAAAGCTTATCGGAATCGGAAAGTGCCGATTCGCCCAAAATAACGGCAAGTTCTTTCGCCTGTTTCCCCTGTGCATAGGCGGAAAACAATTGATTCATCGTATTTGCATGGTCTTCTCTTGTTTTCCCTTTTCCAATCCCTTTATCCTTCAGCCGGGAAAGTGACGGGAGAACGTCAATCGGCGGAGTCAGCCCTTTACGGTATAACTCACGGTTCAGGATGATTTGCCCTTCGGTGATATATCCGGTCAAGTCGGGAATCGGATGGGTTTTGTCTTCTTCCGGCATCGTAAGAATCGGGATTTGCGTAATCGAACCCTCTTTTCCCTTAATACGTCCGGCTCTTTCATATAATCCCGCAAGGTCGGTGTATAAGTAACCGGGATAACCGCGCCGTCCCGGAACCTCTTTTCTCGCCGCGGATACTTCACGGAGTGCCTCGCAGTAATTTGTAATATCGGTCATGATAACGAGGACATGCATCCCTTTTTCATAGGCAAGGTATTCTGCCATCGTAAGCGCCATACGCGGCGTGGAAATTCTTTCGATTGCCGGTTCGTTTGCCAAATTCATAAACAATACGGATCGGTGGATTGCTCCGGTCTTGGTAAAGTCATCAATGAAAAACTCCGCTTCTTCAAACGTGATACCGATTGCGGCAAACACAACGGCAAAATTACTGTCCGTTCCAAGCACTTTTGCCTGTCTGGCAATCTGCGCCGCCAATTCCGCATGGGGAAGACCTGATGCGGAGAACACCGGCAGCTTTTGCCCGCGGACAAGTGTGTTCAACCCGTCGATTGCGGAAACGCCGGTTTGGATAAACTCGGAGGGATAATCTCTGGATACCGGATTCATCGGTACGCCGTTGATATCTTTTCTTTCTTCGGGGATAATCTCCGGACCGCCGTCTTTTTCACGTCCCATTCCGTCAAATACCCTGCCAAGCATATCGGAGGATACGCCAAGCTCCAGCGCACGCGCCAGGAATTTGGCACGGCTTCCCTCTAAGTTGATTCCCTGCGTACTTTCAAAGAGCTGAACAACGGCTTTGTCCCCGTTGATCTCCAATACCTTGCCCCGGCGTATTTCACCGGTCTGGATTTCAATCTCAACCAACTCGTCATACTTTACGCCCTCTACCTTTTCAACCATCATCAAAGGACCGACAACTTCTGAAACTGTCTTATACTCTTTAAGCACCGACGTTCACCTCCTCCTCTTTGATTAATTCATCAATACATTTATTTGCTTCTTCTTTTATTTTATCAATATCCGAAAGCTGGTCCTCGGGAACGAATTTTGCTTTTGCAATCTGCTCTCTGATTTCCAGTGTCAGTATTTTCTTTAAATATACCCCTTCATTCAATGCTTCGTGCGCTTTCTCGGTAAAGCTGAGAACCAAGCCAAGCAGACGGAACTGTTTATCCAATGAAGTATAGCTGTCGATATCCACAAAGGCATCCTGCTGTAAGAAGTCCTCGCGGATTGACTTCGCTCCCTCCAGCTTCAGCTGGTCTTTTTCGGACAATGCGTCAAAACCTACCAAACGGACAATTTCATTTAATTCGTCTTCTTCCTGGAGCATACTCATTGCTTTTGCACGCATCGCATCAAACTGTTCGTTTATATTTTCATTTGCCCATGCGGACACTTTATCCTGATATAAGCTGTAGGAATTCAACCAGTTGATTGCCGGGAAATGTCTCCGGTAAGCCAAGTCTGCGTCCAAGCCCCAAAAAACCTTGACGATTCTTAAAGTCGCCTGTGTAACCGGCTCGGATAAGTCACCGCCCGGAGGGGATACGGCACCAATGGCCGTCAGTGTTCCGGTTCTGTTGTCGCTTCCCAGACATTTTACTTTGCCGGCACGCTCGTAGAACTCGGAAAGACGGGAACCAAGGTAGGCAGGATAGCCCTCCTCACCCGGCATTTCTTCCAAACGGCCGGACATTTCACGCAATGCCTCCGCCCATCT
>DBDL01000169.1:0-3702 GCA_002293545.1 Lachnoclostridium sp. UBA933
AAGGGGAATCACTGGGAGCAGATGCACAGCTTTCCAAGCCGGAAATCGGAAAACTGGTTCATGAAATAGATTTATTGCTTTCTTAATACGGGGAATTAATGTATAATGTTACGTAATGGTTTATATATACGGGTGTCAGCGGAAACCGGGTTTCCGCGAAAACCGCGCCCGTCTGATTTTCATTAAAACTTTCATATAGATTAAAAATATCTAATCTAAGAAGAAATCTTGCCATGTTCATAACATATAGTAACAATGGTAAGATAATTTCGGGGGTATAAAAATGGCACTGTGCAGAAGATGCGGTACCGATATCGAAGACGGGAAAGAACTGTGTGAAAAATGCAGTTTGGAAGCAAATCAAGTAGGTGAATCGTATTTAGATCAGTTGCTTGATTCTCTTAATGTAAATGAGAATGACAACACCATTGATGACAGCACCGATGATGAGAGAATCAATGAGAAGCCGGATGGAAGTTCAGATGTAACGTTACTGCGTGATGATTCCGATGGAAAATCAGAGGAAAAGCCGGATGAAGGCTTCGATGTGAAGTCAGAAGAAGAACCGGAGATACAGCCGGAAGAAAGCTTGGACGAGAAGCCGGAAGAAGAAAAGGAGATACAGCCGGAAGAAAGCTTGGATGGGAAGCCGGAAGAAGAACCGGAGGTACAGCCGGGCGAAAGTTTGGACGGGAAGCCGGAAGAAGATTCAGAGGTACAGCCGGATGAAAGCTTAGACGAGAAGCCGGAAGAAGAACCGGAGGTACAGCCGGAAGAAAGTTCAGACGAAAAATCAGAGGCTCCATTTAGTGAAACAACAGGTATGGGTATTGATGATATTTTTGAAGAGGCTTTGTCCGCTATGTCCTATATGGGCAGTGAGGACGATTCGGACGCCGAGCCGGAAATCCCGGTACCGGAANNGGTACCGGAAGAAGAACCGGACGTCGAGCCGGAGCCGGAAATTCCGATGCCGGAAGAGGACTGGGGTGCCGAATTGGAGCCGGAAATTCTGGTACCGGAAGAAGAATCAAACCAAACTATTTCCGAAGAACAGGATTTCGGTATGTCAGATGACTTGCTCAATTTGATGGATCAAACGATTGAAGAATCGGATATGGAAAATCAATTTGCCGAAGAACAATCTGCGGAAGATCAATCCGCGGACTCTGCCGGCAGCAATACCGATGAAGAAATGCTTAGCATGTTGGATGATGATATCAAGGCACTTACGGAAGAAATGGCATCGGATGAACCGACAGAAGAGGAACAGGCGATGCCGGAAACGAAATCTTCTTTTTTAACAAAAGCCAAGAAGAAATATTTTGATAATATTGTGGATGATAAATCCATTGCCAAGGAAGAAGCGGAAGCAGAAAATGAGGCGAAGGAAGAAGAAAATAAGAAAGCAAAAGCAGAACAGGACGAGAAAGATAAAGAAGAAAACAAATTAAAAAAAGAAGAATTAAAAGAACAGCAGAAGAAAGAAAAAGCCGAAAAAGCAGCCGAAAAGAAAGCAAAAAAACTGGAAAAGAAAAAGCAAAAAGAGGCGGAAGAAGCGAATCAGTATGTCGGACGTATTAATCCGATTGGTGCTGCCATTGTTTTTGCAATATTTATTGTTATTGGTGTTTTGGTGTATTTCGGAACAAATAAAATATCACACCGTAATTATGTGGATAACGCAAAGGAGCAGTATGGTCATGGAAATTACACAGAAGCATACAGTGAACTAGCCGGTGTTTCCTTGTCGGAATCTGAAAATGAGTTGTTTCAAAAAGCCAAATTATTAGCTTCATTGCAGCAAAAGGTGATTTCTTGTGATGATTATTTAAAAATGGACAGTCCGATGGAAGCATTGAATAATCTTGTAAAGGGACTGAAAAAGTACGATGAAACGGTTGGAGATGCGGAGCATCTTCAAATCAGGGAAGATGCGGATCAAATAAAAAACCAAATGACCGACAGATTATCCAGTGAGTTCGGATTATCAGAGAAAGACGCAAAGCGGTTATACAGTATTGAATCAGTGGATGAATATACGAATGAACTGAAGAAATTGATTCATGCGANNACAATGTGGAGGATTTATGTCAAAAATAAGAGTAATACCTTGTTTGGATTTTTATGAAGGACGGGTGATAAAGGGAATCAATTTTGTGGATTTTAAAGATGCCGGAGATCCGGTTGAGATTGCAGAAGCATACAGCAAAGCAGGAGCAGATGAGTTGGTGTTTCTGGATATTTCGGCAACAAATGACGAGAGAGATACAAGGTCGGATATGGTGCGTAAAATAGCGGAAAAGATTACGATTCCTTTTGCACTCGGCGGAGGGATCAAAAGCGTTTCCGATATTGAAATCATATTAAAAGCAGGTGCCGATAAGGTGGGAATCAATTCTGCGGCAGTAAAAAATCCGGATTTGATAAGAGAGGCTGCCGTAAAGTTTGGCAGTCAGCGTATCGTAGCGGCAATCGACGCGAAACAGAACGGAAACAGTGAAAACTGGACCGTATGCATTAACGGCGGAAAAAAGGACACCGGTATGGATGCCATCAGTTGGGCGGCGGAAGTTCAAAAATTGGGGGCAGGTGAAATACTGCTTACCAGTGTGGACAAGGACGGAACCAAAGAAGGATATGATATCGGGCTGACCAAAGCAATTGCGGAACGTGTCAGTATTCCGGTTATTGCCTCCGGCGGAGCAGGAAAAAAAGAGCATTTTTATGAAGTCATAACAGAAGGACAAGCAGATGCGGTACTGGCGGCATCACTTTTTCATTTCAAAGAACTGGAAATTATGGATTTAAAAAATTATTTATTAAAATGCGGATTGGATCTATACAGGTAAGGATTGTACATAGGTAAAGGAGAAATCATGGCGGCAATCGAAAATGACTGGAAAGAAGCACTTGAGGAGGAGTTTAAAAAAGATTATTATAAAAAATTATTTCTCTTTTTAAAAAAGGAATATACACAGAAGGTAATTTATCCTCATTCGGATGATATTTTTAATGCCTTTCATCTTACCCCGCTGAAAGATGTGAAGGTTATTATTTTGGGACAAGACCCCTATCATAATCCGGGTGAAGCACACGGACTTTGTTTTTCGGTAAAGCCGGATGTACGGATACCGCCATCCCTGGTAAATATATATACGGAGTTGAAAGATGATATGGGCTGCGGCATACCCAATCACGGATATTTGACAAGCTGGGCAGAACAAGGTGTCTTGCTTTTGAATACCGTATTGACCGTTCGTGCCCATGAGCCGGCTTCTCATCAGCAAATTGGCTGGGAAGAGTTTACGAACGCCGCCATACGTGCGGTAGAAGAACAGGAGCGGCCAATCGTATACATATTGTGGGGGAAACCGGCGCAATCGAAAAAGCGGATGATTAAAAACCCCAATCATAAAGTGTTGGAAGCACCTCATCCGAGTCCGCTTTCTGCATATCGCGGTTTTTTCGGAAGCAAACCATTTAGTCAGGCAAATGCATTTTTACAGGCCAATCATGTCACACCGGTCGATTGGTCTATTAAGAATATATGATATATAATCAGGAGGAAGAAAGGCATGAATACGGAGGCAGTCAGACAGGCAAAAGAAAAGTTCGGTGAATTATTGGAAAGGCAATTGGCTCGTGTGGAAAAAATGAAGAAGCAGGGCGATTTTATGGATTATCAAAAATTGGATAAGT
>DBDL01000169.1:3739-10176 GCA_002293545.1 Lachnoclostridium sp. UBA933
AGACAATATTCAGGCAGGAAAAATTGAGTTCCGGTTAATTGACGGTTTGACGATTGAGAAGCGTGCTGCGGAAATGTCGGCAATTCCGGCAGATGTACTGGAAGGATGTAAGGAATGTCATGTTATTTTGAAGGGACCGACAACAACCCCGCGTAAAGGTGATGAGTGGCCGAATGTCGAGTCCGCCAATGTTGCCATGAGAAAGGAACTGGATTTATTTGCCAATGTAAGACCGGTCAGTATTCCCGAAGAAGGGATTGACTGGACCTTCTACCGTGAAAATACGGAAGGGGGTTATGCGGCAGGGAAAGACGGCATTAATGTAACCGATGACTTAGGGATTGATTTTACCGTAGTTACCAGTCAGGGAACAGACCGAATCATACGCGCGGCATTTGAATTTGCTAAAAATAACGGAAAAACACGTGTGACAGCAGTAACAAAAGCCAATATTGTGAAAACGACAGACGGAAAATTTTTAGAGTTTTTCTACCGTATCGCCGAAGAATATCCGGGAATTGAAGCGGACGACTGGTATATTGATATTATGACCGCCAAGTTGGTAGATGAAAAGCGCCGAGGGGATTTTCAGGTTATGGTGCTGCCGAATCTTTATGGGGATATCCTGACGGATGAAGCGGCAGAGTTCCAAGGAGGCGTCGGAACAGCGGGCAGTGCCAATATCGGCAAGAAATATGCGATGTTCGAGGCAATTCATGGTTCCGCTCCCCGAATGGTAAAAGAGGGAAGAGATATTTATGCGGATCCGTGCAGTGTAATACGTGCCGGCGCCATGCTTTTATCGCATATCGGGTATCGGAAAGAAGCGGATCAATTATATAAAGCATTGGAGATTTGTACGGTGACTGAGAAAAGGTTAGTCATGACGGGACGCGATACCGGCGCAACGAGTACCGAATTTGCAGATTATATTATGGAAACAATAGAAAAAATGTAACATAAAAACAAACTCCCATTATTCCGGCAGATAAAGGATAATGGGAGTTTGTTTTTGCTTTTCGTTATTTAAAGCGAACAACCGGTTTGTTACTTAATTGTAAACTTAAATATTGATTTATTTCCGGCTTTGTCAAGGGCGGTAATTTTATAGACACCTTTTTTCTTGAAGGTTTTACTCTTTTTAAAAGAGGTGGTCATTTTCTTAAATAATACCTTGATGGATTTGATGTTATTGTCTTTTACGGTAACCGTAACTTTTTTCTTTGATTTTGCCCCGCTTTTCAGCTTCTTTTTGCCTGCCTTTGCAATAATGACCGGTTTGGTCTTGTCCTTCTTGATATTATGAATCAAAAGTGAGGATTGGGCGGAAACCAAGCCTACTTTATCAATCGTTCTGGCGTAAACAGTTGTGTTGCTTGTTACGGAAAAAGGTGCGGTATATGTTTTCCATGCGCCGCCGCCGATTTTATATTCGGTTTTGCTTACGCCGGAGTCTTTGTCAATACCGGGGGTAATGGATACCGTAACCTTTTTGTCTGTTCTTGCGGTGGTAGAGGGTTTGTATTCACCGGTGCCTGCTGCTTTTGCCTGAATATTAAGAATGCTGCTTAATATTGTTAAAGACAAAAACAAAGAAAATATTCTTTGTTTCATTGTTTTCTCCTCATATTATAATTTTTTAATACTTTAAGATAGTATCATAAAGCAAAGAATAAGTAAAGAGAAAAATGAAAATAATATACTTTTTTGTCGAATGAAGAAATAAATGGAATTTTCATCCTCACCCATGATTGTCAGCAGCCACAGAAAGCATCAGCTTAATACGGTTTAATTGATTGACCTCACTCGCACCGGGGTCATAATCAACCGCTACAATATTCGCAAGAGGGAATGCCTTTCTCAATTGTTTGATCACTCCCTTTCCAACAATATGATTGGGCAGACAGCCGAACGGCTGCGCACATACAATGTTCGGAACCTCACTGTGTATCAATTCCAGCATTTCGGCAGTAAGGAACCATCCTTCACCGGTTTGGTTGCCGATGGATACGAAAGGTTCCGTCAGCTTTATCAGATCAACGATCCGGGACGGCGGGGCAAACCGCGTACTTTTCTTAAATTCATTTCTCATTGTTCTCCGGTAATGCTCTACGAGCCAGATCACTGACTTCGATATGACAGAGCCCATTTTACTTCTGCCGTAATGTTTGTGATTATAAATACTGTCATAGGAGCTATACAGGAAAAAATCAACTAAATCGGGTGAAACAACCTCTGCACCCTCTTTTTCAAGAAGCTTCACCAAATAATTATTGGCAGAGGGCAGGAATTTCACCAATATTTCACCGACAATGCCGACGCGGGGTTTCGGATTCCGTTCATCCAAAGGAATGGTATCAAAATCATGGATAATCCTGCGTACATTTTTACGGAAAAGGCTCCTTTTTGCCTTTTTCAAATCCGTAATACATTTGCTTGCCCATTTTTTATGTAACGCATTGACGGTACCGGCTTCTTTTTCGTACGGACGAGTACGGTAAACACACCGCATAAAGATATCGCCGTAAAGAAGTGCTTGTAAAGCGCGGTTTAACATCGGCCAGTTCGGCTTAAACCCCGAATTGGTTTCAATGCCCGTACTGAGGGAAATAACCGGGATCTGCTCCATTCCGGCTTTTTTCAATGCCCGGCGGATAAAACTGATATAGTTTGTTGCGCGGCAGCCGCCGCCGGTTTGTGTAATAATGATCGCTGTCCGGTCCAAATCATATTTCCCGGAGAGAAGGGCTTCCATAAATTGTCCGACAATGATCAGCGAGGGATAACAGGCGTCGTTGTTTACATATTTTAATCCATAATCAATCTCACGGTTTCCGGTCGGAAGCTGAACCAGATTGTATCCGCAATATGAAAGTGCCGGTATCAAAAGCTCAAAATGAATCGGTGACATTTGCGGAGCCAAAATCGTATATTCTTTACGCATTTCCTTTGTAAATACTTTTCTGTGATAAGCGGAGGATACGATATTTGATGAAATATGCTTTCTTTCACGGTCCTTGACTGCCGAGAGCAGAGAACGGATCCGGATTCTTGCCGCACCTAGGTTACTGACTTCATCTATCTTCAGCAAGGTACAAATTTTACCGGAACCGGTCAATATGTCATTTACCTGATCGGAGGTTACCGCGTCCAGACCGCAGCCGAACGAGTTCAACTGTATCATATCCAGATAATTCTTTTTCCGGACAAAAGATGCCGCGGCATACAAACGAGTGTGGTACATCCACTGATCCATAACAATCGTCGGACGGTCAATTTCCGCAAGATGTGAAATGCTGTCCTCCGTAAGAACGGCAATACCGTAGGAAGTAATCAATTCCGGTATTCCGTGGTTGATTTCCGGGTCGATATGATAAGGGCGGCCGGCGAGGATGATGCCGTGCATTCCGGTATCTTCCAAATACCGGATGACTTCTTCGCCCTTAGCGTAAATGTCATTTCGTGTTTTCTGCAGTTCCGCATAAGCTTTTTTTGCCGCGGCGCGCAGTTCCGCTTCCGGAATGTTATTTTCCCGATGGATAAATGAGGTCAGCTTATTCTCAATCGCACTTTCGCTTTCAAATGATATAAATGGGTTTTGGAAACAAATATAAGGGGAGTCGATTTCCTCCATGTTATTTTTAATATTTTCTCCGTAGGAAGTGACGATCGGACAGTTAAAGTGATTGCCCGATTCCGCAAATTCTTTTCTTTCAAACGGAATGCACGGATAAAAAATATAATGGATATTCTGCTTCAGAAGCCACATAATATGACCGTGTGCCAGCTTGGCAGGGTAGCATTCGGATTCGCTTGGGATTGATTCGATGCCGAGTGAATAGATATCCCGGTTTGAGGGAGGGGATAATACGACCCGGTACCCAAGCTCCGTAAAAAAGGTAAACCAATACGGATAATTTTCATACATATTCATAACCCGCGGGATTCCAACGATGCCGCGGTATGCTTTGTCTGCCTCAAGCGGTGTATAATGGTGGAATAAGCGTTTGTTCTTATATGTAAACAGATTGGGAACATCCTTATTTGATTTTTCTTTTCCCAGACCGCGTTCGCACCGGTTCCCCGATACAAACTGGCGTCCGCCGGAAAAATGACTGACGGTGAGAAGGCAATGATTGGTACAGCCCTTGCAGCGGCGCATGGAGCTGTCAAATTTCAAACCGACGATATCTTCTAAAGAAAGCATGGAGGAAGCCATGTCCTCCTCATAATGCTCCCTTGCAATTAATGCGGCGCCAAATGCACCCATAATTCCGGCGATATCAGGGCGGACGGCTTCACATCCCGCTACCCGTTCAAAGCTTTTCAAGACTGCGTCATTATAAAACGTTCCGCCTTGAACCACAATTTTTTTGCCCAGCTCTTTTGGGTCTACCAGACGTATTACCTTTAAAAGTGCATTTTTGATAACCGAGATAGCAAGACCGGAGGAAATATCCGCAACAGAAGCCCCCTCCTTTTGCGCCTGCTTCACTTTGGAATTCATAAATACCGTACAGCGGGAACCTAAATCAATCGGATTTTCGGCAAAAAGAGCGAGCTTCGCAAAATCCTTGATTTCGTAGTTCAGGGAACGCGCAAATGTTTCGATAAAGGAACCGCATCCCGAAGAACACGCTTCATTTAACTGAACACTGTCGATTGTTCCGTTTCGTATCTTGATACATTTCATATCTTGTCCGCCGATGTCCAAGATGCAATCCACATCCGGCTCAAAAAATGCGGCGGCATAATAATGAGCAATCGTTTCTACCTCACCCTCATCCAATAAAAGAGCGGATTTGATCAGTGCCTCACCGTAACCGGTAGAACAGGAACGTACAATAGAAACACCCTCCGGCAGAAGCGAATAGATTTCCTTGATTGCTTTAATCGTTGTTTTTAACGGACTTCCGTTGTTGTTACTATAAAATGAATAGAGCAAAGAACCGTCTTTTGCAACGAGGGCAACCTTTGTCGTTGTAGAACCGGCGTCAATTCCCAAATAAGCATTTCCCTCATAAGAGTCCAAATCACGTTTCCTGACAGAATAAACCGAATGACGTTTTAAAAATGACTGATAATCCTCCTGATTAACGAAAAGCGGTTTCATCCGGTTGATTTCAAACTCGATTTTAATATCGGAGCATAGCTTGTCATATAAGTCCTTTAACGTGGTGGAATGTTCCCCTTTTGAACTCATCGCAGCACCGGAAGCCGCAAAAAGATGAGAGTTTTCCGGTGCGATGATTTGCTCTCCGGAAAGCTTCAATGTACGTATAAACGCTTGTTTTAATTCCGGTAAGAAGTGGAGCGGTCCGCCTAAAAACGCTACATTGCCCCGAATCGGTTTTCCGCAGGCAAGTCCGCTGATGGTGCAACTTTTTTGCCAAATCGGAGCAACGCGGGAATGAGTTCCGGGATGTCCGCCAGTCTCAGCATGCAGGTCGCGCAGCGCCTCGAAATGGCGCTGTCGCCGCAGATGATCCAGTCCATGGAGCTTCTGCAGATGCCTGTCATGCAGCTTGAGCAGCGCATCCGCCAGGAACAGCTCGAAAACCCNNTCCGCAGGCAAGTCCGCTGATGGTTTGATTGACCACCGCTTGGAAAATAGAGGCGGATAAGTCCGCTTTTGACGCACCCTCATTAATCAGAGGCTGTATGTCCGATTTTGCAAAAACACCGCATCTGGCGGCAATCGGATAAAGCTCCTGATAATCCCCGGCATATTGATTCAGTCCGGCGGCGTCTGTTTTGAGCAATGTTGCCATCTGGTCAATAAAAGAACCGGTACCGCCTGCACAGACACCGTTCATACGCTGTTCNNGTTTGTAAAATAAATGATTTTGGCGTCTTCACCACCCAGTTCAATAGCGACATCCGTTTGCGGGGCGTAATATCTCAAAGAGGCAGCCACACTGACGACTTCCTGAGCAAATGGGATATCCAGGTTTTTTCCGATTGCCAAACCGCCGGAACCGGTAATCATCGGGTAAATTTCCATATCGCCAAGCTCCGAATACGCCTTTCCGATAATATCCCTCAGTGTTTCCTGGATATTTGCAAAATGCCTTACATAATCGGAAAAATAAACCTTTCCCGAATCATCTATGATTATAATTTTTACCGTTGTGGAACCGACATCAATGCCGATTTTTTTTGTATTTTTTTCCATAATACAGCTCCTATTCAAGTATTATATTATAATATAAATCCTTTGTCTAATACAGAAAATTCTTTCTTATGGAGCAAACATCAGACGAATCTTTTATGCTTCACCTATCAATCTAACATTATACGACATAAGTTTTAAAACCGCAATGTTCTTTTTTTGGAATAGATTACTTATTATGGAACATAAAACTTTTCTTGGAACACTGGACTTTTCCTAAGAATAGTATAAAGTAACTCCCAGTAAGGAACCTATATTTATGATG
>DBDL01000105.1 GCA_002293545.1 Lachnoclostridium sp. UBA933
ATTTCCACATCCTCAACCAGCAGTACGGTATACTCTGAGAAATCGTCGGAAAGGCTGTCCTTTTCCGATGGTTCATTCCGGTTTTCCCTACTGAAATTTTCATTGATTACGTCGGCGATATCTGACTGAAACAAGGGTTTTTGCAAGACTTTATCAATCCCCGCAGTATAGGTATCATCTTCGATAGAACCCAGGTCAGTTTCCGACAGTAAAAGGACAATCGTACATTCCGCAGTTTTTTCATGTATCATCTGTGCAAGCTCAATGCCGTTCATACCGGACAGTTTGTAATCAATAAAATAAATATTGTACGGGTCATATTTGTTGATCATGACGACAGCTTCTTCACCGCTTGCAGCCGTTTCACAGTCGATTCCAAGGTCAACTGACGCAGATAAGAAAAACGAGCGGACTTCCGCGTCGGTGTCGGCAGCAAAAATACGTATATTATCCCGGTTGATTTCTGTTGCCAGTAAGGGTTTTGATGTGTATCCGCGGTGCAGCGTTACGTTAAATGAAAATCTTGCTCCATGCCCCATTTCCGAATCCACCCATATGGTACCGTCCATCATTTCGACAATGCGTTTTGAAATAGAAAGACCGAGTCCGGTTCCGCCGTATGTCCGGGCCGTGTCAAGCTCAGCCTGTTCAAAAGACCTGAAAATACGATCTTTTTGCTCAGTGGTGAGTCCGATACCGTTGTCGGTGACACTGAATTCAATGCGGCACAGGTTATCCTGAGCAGACAAGAGCTTTGCAGATAAGCATATCGTTCCCCCCTCCGGTGTGAATTTGACCGCATTTGATAAAAGATTTGTAATGACTTGTGAAAGCCGCTGGTCGTCACCAATCAGTGAGGCGGGAATCTGTCGGTCCATATCAATATGAAGTGACTGCTTACGCTCATTTATCCGGAAGTTTATAACATTGATTGATTTTTTCAGCATTTTTTCAAACAGAAAATTATTATCCGAAAGTTCTAATTTATTTGCTTCGATCTTGGACATATCCAAGACGTCATTGATTACACCGAGTAAATGCTTCGATGCGTCACCTACTTTATCAAAGGCATAGTCTTTCTTTTCCGCCGACTGTGAGGATTTTCCGATTGCAGTCATGCCGATGATAGCATTCATTGGAGTACGCATCTCATGACTCATTCGGGATAAAAATTCACTTTTGGCTCTATTGGCAGACTGGGCCTCGTCTAATGCACTTTGCAGCTTTATTGCAGAGGTGCGAAGACCCTCTTCCATCTCATTTCGGACAAGAGCGTCGGAAATGAGTTCACTGGCAGAATGGAGGATATTCTCGTCATTTTTTGTAAATAGCCGTTCTCTGTGGCAGTCACCGAATGCTATAAACCCCCAAAAATGACCCTTTAGGAATATCGGAACGACTAAGAGAGAAAGGATTTGGTGGGCATGTAACGTCTTTTTCTCAACTTCCGGTAATTCATTCACAGGACTGTTTATATAACGCCCTTGTGAAAGTAAATCCATCCACCCCGGTAATTTGTCGTCATAGCTTAGTTCGGTGTCCGAGGGTAAACGATACGGGGCTATTTCTTTTGTTCTCCATTCATAGGTTTTGGAACAGTACGGACGATTGTTCTTTTCAGTGTTTTTCCAGATGGATATGCGGTCAACATCCATTGCTTCTGCCATACCGCTCATTGAGCGCCGGAGGTCTTTTTCAAACGTATCGGAACCTGACCGGAGCAGAATCGCCGACATATTATTAAGCGTCCGTACAAGCAGATTTTGTGTTTCGATCTCACGGAGCATCTTGGCATACCTGCGTTTATCGCGTATATAGCCGACCAGTATATATTCTCCTTTATACATCCCGCGGACAAAAATGGATTCGGTAGGAATCTCCTCGCCGTCAATTGTTATGTGTACCCAGGAAAAAGACTGGTATCCGTCTTTAAATGCTTTTTTGATATGCACGGCAGCTTCTTCGGTAGAAAGTTCCCCGTTTGGCTGAAACTTAGGAGAGATGATGAATGGATTTTCTATAAATTGCTGTTTGCTGTCTAAACGGAACAGCTTTATCAGAGCATCATTACAATCAAAAACTTCACAGTTGTGATTCAATAATGTACAGGCATAAGGCATACTTTCCAAAATAAGTTTTGAGTGCTCGTCAGCTTCCCGGATTTTTTCCGCTTCTTCGTGACGGATTACCACATTGGCAAGCATAAAGCTTGCCGAGCGTAATATGTCTACCTCATCCGCAGTAAATTTCCGTTCCGAAACGGTATTTTCAAATAAAACAAAACCCCAGAAATGCCCCTCATTGAACACAGGGATAGCAAGCACCGACATACAGCCTAATTCTTTCAGTATCTTATTTTCAGGCATGGAGCCTACAGGTCCGTTAATAATTCCCCCTGCCGCAAGTATATCCCGCCATCGCGGGATATGCCGGTTATAAGAATTATCCTGAAGTTCGGCCCTTGTATTGATAGCGGTACCTGCATCCTTACTCCAGCGGTAAATCTGTGATGCATATAAACCGTCTTCTTTTTGGTTGTTACGTGACAATGACATTCTGTCAATTCCTGCAATATCAGCAATAAGACCAATACCTTCGGTCATTGTCTTGGCAAAGGTATCCTCTTTTTGCGATAAGAGAACAATGGCAGCACGATTAAGTGTACCAAGCATTGTTTCACGCCGTTCGAGTGTTTCCTTTGCCCGTTTTGCCGCAGTGATATCTATACCGAACTCAAGGTGGGCTTTTCTGCCGCCCGGCCAGTCGGTCAGCAATGCCGTCATACGGTATGCCGTGTCAATATGCGGGTCGTAAGGTTCCCAATGGACAATCTTTCCCGGCTCCTTTTCAATCTCATAATAGGGACAGTAAGCACAGCGTTCCGTCCTGCCGTGCAGAAATTCATAACAGTACCGGCCTGTTCCGTCCCCCTCCACACCAAAGAATGCTTTGTTATTGTCATTGATAAAAAGTATTTCGGCGGTTTCAGGGACAGTAGCCAGAATAATACCATCAAAACTGTTAAGTATTGCCTTTAAAGCCGCCAAGGAGGATTCCGACTCGTTTTTATAAATGTTAAAAGCCGCATTTGCAAGCTGTGTATTTTTATCCTGTATGACAATATTAGCGCAGAGTACCGCTACCGAATGCAAAAATGAATAAGTATCCCCATCTATACGGCGCTCCTCTGTGACATCCTCAAAGCTTACGGCACCCCATAGCTTACCGCCCGAAAAAACAGGGACAACCAGTTTGGTCATAAATCCGGAGTTCCCGGCAAGCGCAGCTTCTTCTCTATTTAACTCACTGCGCAAAAGGCAGATGCTTTCATTTGCCGTAAGTTTTGAGAACCAGTTTTCTATAATCGGGTTTTCCGATAACATGTACGGTTTTTCATCAATGACAGCCGTTCCGCCTTCAGTTTTTTTCCAATGATAAATCGGTTTCAGACAAGAATTGTTTTCTCCGTTGGTACAAAAAATACTCAGCAGATCTATTCCCGCGGCATCGGATGCCAGCATGATACCGTTGGATAATAGATTGTCCGGGGTGATATTGTCTTTGCCATAAGACGCAAATACGCCAAGGATTTTTTGTAATGCGTTAAGCATCGTGCTGCACGGTTTATTAAAACTTGTATTTGCGGCAGCAGTATCAGAAAACATTATGCGGGTTCCTCCAAAATGAATTATTATATCGTCGTATTGAATGTGTCGGAAACACATACCTGTTAATAAAATTATATAGTAATATCATTTTTTACGCAATCAAATCTTGCAGAATGAGTAAAAAAACTGTGAATTGATGATGTCGGTGTTCGCCGGAATGAGTGCGGTACAATGAATCCGGAAATCAGGTGCCGGTCAGAGATGATTAATTACCGGTCAATTATTAAGGTCAACCATTGAAAAATAATGCTTGACAAATATTATACTATCCTTTAGACTAATATAGGTTTTACTTAAGGAGTAAAAGATAGGTATTAATCACATAATACCTTATAAAGGAGCATTAGCTCAGGTGGTAGAGCACTTGACTTTTAATCAAGTTGTCCGGGGTTCGAATCCCCGATGCTTCATAC
>DBDL01000023.1 GCA_002293545.1 Lachnoclostridium sp. UBA933
AAAACAGAAACAGAAAATAAAACAGAATAATATATGACAGGGCGCGGACGATTCAGAAGCGCCCTAACGTATGCAGAAAAGGGGAAATTATGGCGAATGTAAAACGTATTTATGTGGAAAAGAAAGCGGCTTATGCGGTTGCCGCCAATGATTTGAAATCAGAGCTTACGGCATATCTGGGTTTGGGTAACCTGGAAAGGGTCAGGGTATTGATTCGTTATGACGTGGAAAACATAAGTGAAAACACTTATAAGAAAGCTATAAATACCGTTTTTTCCGAACCGCCGGTAGATTATTTATACGAAAAGGATTTTCCGAAAGAGGCAAATGACAAGGTGTTTTCCGTTGAGTATTTACCGGGTCAGTTTGACCAACGGGCGGATTCGGCAGAACAGTGTGTAAAGCTGTTGAACGAATCGGAATCACCGGTGATACGGTCTGCCGTAACCTATGTTTTGTCCGGGAAATTGTCAGCGGACGATTTCAGACAGGTGAAAGAATATTGCATCAATCCGGTGGATTCAAGAGAAACCGATGAAGCGGTTCCGGCTACGTTGGTTTCTGTTTTCAGTGAGCCGGAAGATATTCGTGTGCTGGATGGTTTCAGGAGTATGCCGGATACGGATTTACAATCCCTGTATGATTCCCTCGGACTTGCGATGACAATGAAAGATTTTTTGCATATACAAAGCTATTTTGCAGGAGAGGAAAACCGGGATCCCTCTGTGACGGAGATTCGGGTACTGGATACCTATTGGTCGGATCATTGCCGTCATACGACATTTTTAACGGAATTAAAGAATATCCGTTTTGAAGACGGTTTTTATAAAACCCCGATCAGGGACACCTATCGTCGGTATATTTGTGACAGGGATGTCTTGTATAAGGGGAGGGAGGATAAGTTCGTTTCCCTGATGGACCTTGCTCTAATGGCGATGCGAAAGCTAAGGGCAGACGGAAAGCTGGAGGACATGGAGATTTCGGACGAGATCAATGCCTGTTCGGTGGTTGTGCCGATTGATGTGAAATATAAAGATAAAAAGGAACCGGTAAAAGAAGAATGGCTTGTATTCTTCAAAAATGAAACCCATAATCATCCGACGGAAATAGAGCCTTTCGGCGGTGCGGCTACTTGTTTGGGCGGTGCGATAAGAGATCCGCTTTCCGGACGCGGATATGTTTATCAGGCAATGCGTGTCACCGGAGCGGCAGACCCGACGGTTTCATTGAAGGATACGATGAAAGGGAAATTACCCCAGCGCAAGCTTGTAACAGGAGCCGCAAGCGGTTACAGCTCCTACGGGAATCAAATCGGTTTGGCAACCGGTTTGGTCAATGAGATATATCATCCGAATTATGCGGCAAAGAGGATGGAAATCGGAGCGGTTATGGGTGCCGCACCGAGAAGAAGCGTGATGCGCGGAAATTCGGAGCCGGGGGATCTGGTCATTTTACTCGGCGGGCGTACCGGTCGTGACGGGTGCGGCGGGGCAACCGGTTCTTCTAAGGTACATACGGAAGAATCCATTGAAACCTGCGGTGCGGAAGTACAAAAGGGAAATCCGCCGACGGAACGCAAGATTCAGCGTTTGTTCCGCCGGGAAGAGGTCAGCAGAATCATCAAAAAATGCAATGATTTCGGAGCTGGCGGGGTTTCGGTGGCAATCGGGGAGCTGGCGGACGGGCTCCTTGTCAATCTGGATAAAGTGCCGAAAAAATATGCGGGATTAGACGGAACAGAGCTTGCGATTTCGGAATCCCAAGAGCGTATGGCTGTCGTTGTTGCCCCCACGGATGCGGATAAAATGCTTTCTTTTGCGGAAGAAGAGAATTTGGAAGCGGTTGTCGCAGCAGAAGTAACGAAAATCCCAAGATTAATTTTGACATGGAGAGGCAAGGAGATCGTGAATCTTTCCAGAGCCTTTTTGGATACAAACGGAGCGCATCAGGAAACGGATGTAATTGTAGCTATGCCGGATGAAACGGCGAGCTTTTTCCGAAAGAAAAAGGAGGATTCCGGTTTTAAAAAGATGTGGCTGGATACGATGTCTGATTTGAATGTCTGCTCGCAGAAAGGGCTGGTTGAAATGTTTGACAGCTCAATCGGGGCGGCTACTGTGACAATGCCCTATGGAGGCAAGTACCAATTAACGCCGATTCAGACAATGACGGCGAAGATTCCTGTACAGAAAGGAACAAGTGATGCAGTAACGATGATGAGCTATGGGACGGACCCGTATCTTGGTACATGGAGTCCCTACCATGCCTCGGTATACGCTGTTGTTTCGTCTGTTGCGAAAATGATTGCTTCCGGCGGCACGCTGTCGAAAATCCGTTTTACATTCCAGGAATATTTTAAAAGGATGACAGAGGACCCGAAACGCTGGGGAGAACCGATGGCGGCATTGTTGGGAGCATATGACGCACAAATGGGCTTGGGGCTTCCTTCAATCGGCGGGAAAGACAGTATGTCGGGTTCTTTCAATGACATGGATGTACCGCCTACCTTGTGTGCCTTTGCGGTCAGTACGGGAAATGCTTCGGAGGTGATTTCACCGGAATTAAAAGAAGCAGGGAATGTGTTGGTTCGGTTCGGCATCAAAAGAGATCCGTATGATTTGCCGGATTATGACGGATTGCTGTCATTATACAATAAAATTACGAAGCAAATTCATCGGAATGTGATTGTATCCGCTTATGCGGTTAGCGCCGCCGGAATTGCGGAAGCGGCGGGGAAGATGGCTTTTGGAAATAAGCTGGGAGTGGAGTTTTCTGATGAAATATTAAAGGAAGATTTATTTAATGAAGGGTATGGCTCTTTACTTGCCGAGCTTTCCGGGAATGATTTGGACAGGCTGGCAGAGGACGGAATGGACTATACGGTAATTGGGAAGGTATTGGAAGAACCGCAGTTTCTGTACGGCGGCGTATCCGTTTCCATGGAAGAAACTCTGACAGCATGGACGGAGCCGCTTGAAAACGTATTTGCCACCCGTTCCGGAATAAAAGACAAAGAAATTAAAACAGGATTATATAAAACGAAGAGCATATATCAATGTAAACATAAAGTTGCCAAACCGAAGGTGTTTTTCCCGGTTTTTCCGGGGACAAACTGTGAGTACGATACGATGTCATCCTTTGAAAATGCGGGGGCGGATACCGAATACGCCGTATTCCGGAATATGACCGGACAGCACATAACGGAAAGTGTAAAGCAGTTTGAAAAGAGCATCCGGGAATCGCAGATTCTTATGTTTTCGGGAGGATTCAGTGCCGGGGATGAACCGGACGGTTCTGCCAAATTTATTGCTTCCGTATTTCGGAACGAAAGAATCAAGGAGGCGGTATATGATTTGCTTAACCGGAAAGACGGATTGATTCTTGGTATTTGCAATGGATTTCAGGCATTAATTAAATTAGGATTAGTCCCTGACGGGAAAATCACCGTACCGGCTGCCGATTCTCCGACGCTTACGACAAACAGTATCGGGCGTCATATTTCAAAGTGTGTTTATACAAAAGTAGTGACCGATAAATCTCCGTGGCTTCAAAAAGCGGAAAACGGCGGGGTATATATGATTCCGGCATCTCATGGAGAAGGACGTTTTGCGGCAGGCGATGCCTGTATCGAAAAACTATTTGCAAACGGTCAGGTTGCGACGCAGTATGTGGATTTAAGCGGCAATCCGACGATGAATGAAGATTTTAATCCGAACGGTTCCTTTTATGCGATTGAGGGAATTACAAGCGAGGACGGACGCGTATTAGGTAAGANNAGTAAGATGTGTCATTCGGAGCGACGGGGGGATCATGTGGCAATCAATATTTACGGGGAACAAAATCAATTGATTTTTGAATCCGGAGTGGAGTATTTTCAATGAGAAAAATAATTCTGGCGTCTGCTTCACCAAGAAGACATGAATTGTTAGAAATGATTGGTGTGGATTTTGACGTTCTGGTATTTGACCAAGACGAAAGAAGGGCAAGCAATGAGCCGGAAAAAGTCGTCT
>DBDL01000179.1 GCA_002293545.1 Lachnoclostridium sp. UBA933
CCAGTAGAGGCCCCTCCACGCCCACGCGAACATCGTCAGCACAAGGCTTATTTTTTCGCAATCATAGGAATTGCCGTTTACGGAAACCGTTTCGCGGCCCTCCTTCTTCGCGGCAAACTCGCCGAGGCCCATCGCCCCGCGATTATCGCCTGTCCCGATAGAGTAGAAGATAATCTCATCCTGTGCGGAATGAATGAACGCGGGCATCGCCATATCTATCATCTGATACCAAAGCCCGTCGCCAATCTTGAGCCTCTTATCCTGCGCCTTGCCTTTGAAGGTTCCACTTACATGGATAAAACCGTCCTTCTTTTCGGCGGCGAGTTCGGTGTGATCCGATGGCCTGCTGTAGTACCATTTCTCGTTTGAAAGGCTTGAATCTACGGTGTGTGTTTCCCGTGACCATTCCGTAGTATCACGGTAAACAGTTTGTACGATCTCTTTCTTCCCGGTATAATCCGAAACAATGATCTTGCGTTCTTCCTTTCCGTCTGTCTTTGTGTATTCCAGCGCGGTTATCCCGGTCGGATACTCATAAGCCGGAATGTCATAAGATTGGATAACATTCTGTGAAAAGACGATCTTCCCCTTTAGAAAAACCTTGTCAATAAATTGTATGTTGGAAATGTTGTCAGCGGGATTTTCGTCTAACAGAATCAAATCCGCCTCCATGCCGGAACGCACCAAGCCTTTTCTGCGGTCGATTCCAAGATGATCCGCGCCGTTTTTCGTCGCAAGGACGATTGCCTGCATTGGCGTCAAGCCTGCCTCAACATAATAGGCGAGTTCTTTTTGAACCGCGTCGCCGCCCATAACCTCGAACATGGTATCCGTTCCCATAGCAATCGGAATCCCGGCGGCATACAGCACCTTCAGATTGTGAAGACTGTGATCGAGGCGGGCCGGATCCTTTTCATAAGTCATCGCGTTTACTGTCGGAACAAAACGCGCGCCGCTTTCCTTCCACAGCTGAACGATATCATCGTCAGGGGAAACGGCCTCGTCGAGGATGCCATGCTCTATACCGTATATTCCGGCTTCAAGAAGTTCCCTGACATCCTCCTTGTAGTAAACATGGGCAGTCGTGAACAGCCCGTTTTCTTTGCCCTCCCGGATGATCTGCCGCATGAGGGACTTGTCAATTTTAGTGATCTGGAGTTTCTTGTCAAAATACCAGTAATCGCCGCCCTGATAAGTGATTTTCAGAAAATCAACCCCGGCCTTCGCAAGCTCCAAAATTCCTTCATGTACCTGTTCCGGCGTTGTTACCTCTATTGCCATTTCCCCCCGAAGCCACGGATTATTCCCGCCAAGAGTACTCGCGGGGTGTCCATTGGGCGCGGTAAAGTTAGGCCCTACAACGATAAGCTCCGGCCCGGTGATTTTCCCGCCGCGAAGCTCATCGCGCAGTTTGTAAATAAAGCGTCTTGGCGCGCACATATCTTTTATTGTTGTAATCCCATACGGGAGGACTTTCCCCTTAAAAATCTCCGGGATCACGCCATATAGGAATTTATCGCTGTCCTCGTCGCTGTGGTTGTTCAGCCCTTGAATATGGACATGAACGTCGATCAGCCCCGGCATCAGTGTCTTTCCGCTTCCGTCAAGCATCTGCGCTGTTTTCCTTTCGATTACAGTTGCTGTTATGTCTTGAATAATTCCGTCTTTTACATACACGTTCTGATGGAACAGTTCAGTTCCGTCGCCGACGATGATATGCACGTCCCGGATTATATATTCCCCGGCATTTTTCTTTTTCGGTCTCAAACAAAACTTGATCGAGATAAAAAGTACAAGCGCCGCGCCTATAACGATTTGAATCCAGCCGATAATCGGTATTCTTATAAATTCCGGCATTGCTTATTCCTCTCTCTTCGATAATGCTTATTAGAGATGTTTCCAGGGTCTTGCTTTATCAAGCCATTTCTTCTCAATCCAGTATTTTTTATCAGTCGCAAACAGAGGAAGGTCATTGTTTTTATGAAACATTCTCAACATAAGAAATATAAACCTGGTTTTTATTCCCGGAGTTGCATAGCCTTTGCTTGAGACAATTTTGCGGGCAATTTTATCTGTTTGAACGGTAATTTTATCTTTTGTTTTATTCTGAACACCGTCCCATGATGTCGCCATTACCGGAAATTGCAGCTTATGCACTTTCGGTACTCCCAAATAAAACATTTGCCTGGAAAGCGAGTTGGTAACGTTACCCACTCCAATAATTGCGACGGTTGAAATAACAACAGCCGCTTTTGAAAACATTGCGGCTTCCGGCCGGTGGCCAATCCACGCGGTGGAGATATGCTCAAAAAATCCCTTTAAGTGTGATGTCATTTCAAAAACATAGGTTGGGGAGCCGATTATTATCAGGTCCGAAGAAAGCATAGAGTTCAATATGGGAGTCACCTTTTCCGAATGAGGGCAACAATCTCTGCCCTCATTTAAACACACACCGCAACCCAGGCATCCCTCGTCAAAATCCCTCGGAAGGAAAAACTCATTAATATTATTGGAAATTTTCTCCGCAGTCATTCGTGCTATATGGTATGTACTGCCCTTATGATTTTGTCCGTGAATTAGTGTTATTTTCAATTTGTATTTCCCTCCCTAAATCAATCATATATCCTCTAAAAATGCTTTGCAAGCCCTTTACAAAATACAGAACTTTATAGTTTTGCGTTTGAAATATATACTCCTGCGATTATCAGGATTACTCCTATCAATGGTAACTGTATTAATTCGCTTAAATTCCCGTTGACAGCAGATTCTATAACAGACAATATTCTCACCCAACAACATTCTCGCCCAACAATATCTTTGGCATGGTAGTGAGGCACCTGTTCCACCGTTTGTAAAATTTTTCCAATCCGAGTTTTGATATCCGTGCGTGAGCTTCTTCGTTTTCAAGCGACCAGTACAGCATATAGGTGACTTTGCCAACGTAACGCGTAAGCCGGATTGGAGCCTTGCCCTGTTTTACGGCGTTAAAATCCTCTTGGCGATGTGTGCGCTTGATATATTTCACGTCTACAACGCCCGGTTGAGCCACATAAAACTCCGCAACCTCTTTCATTAACGCTTCAATCTCGTCCTGTTTATCTATCTTCGCTTCGTAAATACAAATTTCATTAAACATACATACCCTCCCGCTAACATATAGCTATTTCCTTATTGGTTCTTATACTTAAAAATACTCCTATGTCTTTCAACTGTTTTTTATTGGTTACCCTGTACTGTATCCAGCCGCCGTTTTCGCCGCAGGGGTATCTGTTTTCCCAGTATTTCTTGCCTTCTTCCGATAAATTATTGTATTTTTCTATTTCCTTTTCTGTTTTTATCTTGCTTATTTGAAGCATTATGGTAAAACTGCCTTTTTCAAAAAATAAATAAAACAGATGCTTTGATTTACTGCTTACTTTATATCCCCAGCCATAATTATTTCCAAAAGGAAATTTCAATTCAAAATTCAAATCAAATACTTTTTTCAATGATTTTTTTAATATCTCACTATTTTCAACCGCCTCTTTACCCATATATTCTTTAATT
>DBDL01000103.1:0-2011 GCA_002293545.1 Lachnoclostridium sp. UBA933
GAGAAGGATTATATGCAAATCATCAAGGCAAAAAAAATATAGATGCTTACCATGTGTCTGTTATAATATATAGAAATGCCGTGAAACAAATTCAGAGTAAAGAAGAAATCATTGGGATTTTAACGAACAAGAGGGCGGACGAAATGAAAGAATTATCCGAAATGACATTGGATGAGCTGTGGCAGCTATTCCCCATTGTTTTATCCGAATATAATCCGGAATGGTCTGTTTGGTACAAGGAGGAGAAGGCAAACTTGCTTGCTCTGCTCGGAGATAGGATTCAGCAAATTGACCACATCGGGAGTACCTCGGTACCGGGGCTTCTCGCGAAGCCAACGGTTGATATATTGCTGCAAGTATCACCGGCGGCGGCTGCGGAGCATTTAAAAAAACTGCTGAAAAGCGGAGGCTGGGGGATTATGCAGGAAAACGGGCTGTTTCTTGATCTGCAAAAAGGCTATATGCCGGGCGGATTGGCGAAGCGGGTATTTCATCTGCATGTCAAACCGACAGGCGACTACGACGAGTTATATTTTCGCGACTATATCGCTGCTCACCCCGACACCGCCGCCGAGTATGCCGCTTTAAAACGAGAATTATCTGTGCCATATAAACATAACCGTGATGGTTATACGGAAGCAAAAACGGATTTTATTTGCTCGATAGTGAATAAAGCAAGAGCGATGAAGAAATTATTGTAATCAAAGACTTGGTTACTTCAAATGTGTATGAACGGTTTACTTAAAACGAAATATTTGTGAATCGTTTTGATGAGCAAGGAAGGCTGTTGGATGGAGTTGTTTTCCCAATGACCGTCCTCTTCTTATTTTACAGTGCTTTAGGTGTGCCCGGAAAAAGAGAACAAGAAAAAAGAGAGCAAGAAAAATGAAAACGAAGGATATGTTATCTGTTATACTGTAAAACGAGGGAGGTAATGCAGTTATGAAGCACATTGAAAAAATATCAATGGCAATCGGCTATATTGAAGCCAATCTTACGGAAAAGATTGATTTAGACATGATCGCCGGGGCGGTACACTATTCCAAATATCATTTGCACCGTATGTTTTCAAAGACACTTGGAATGACCCCGCATGATTATCTCCAGCGGCGGCAACTGACAGAAGCAGCAAAGCTATTGGTGTTTTCCAATAAGTCTATTTTGGATATTGCGCTTTTATCGGGATATAAAAGCCAACAGGCATTTCATAGTATTTTCAAGTCTATGTATAAGCTGTCGCCAAATCAATACAGGGAGAATGAACGATTTTACCCTTTACAGTTAAAATATGAGTTGGAAGGGGGCTTTCAAATGCTGGACAAAAAGGCAGACGGCGAGTGGAACATTGCTTTTGCAACAGAAGAAGATATCCCTTGCTGGATGGGCTTGGTACGGCTTGTGATTGACGGATATCCCCATCTTCATGAAGATGAGCATATCGGAGTGCTGAAACAGCGGATCAAAACCAGACAGGCATTGATATTGAAAGACGGAAATGCGGCGGTAGGTATTATGCTTTTTTCTTATAAGACCGGAAGTATTGATTTTATGGGAACACACCCGCTTTACCGCCAAAGAGGAATACCGAGAGCATTTCTTGATAAGGTGATGGGTGAATTATTGCAGGGGAAAGAGATTAGTATTACCACTTACCGCGACGGCGATAAAGCGGACACAGGACAACGCAGGCAAGTGATGGAACTGGGTTTTGCGGAAGCGGAATTATTAGAGGAATTTGGATATCCCACGCAGCGTTTTATTTTATCGAAGGGAGAAATCAATGATTAAAGAACAGAATCACGGCAGTCACATGCAAGGNNAAGGCAGTGTGACTGCCGATACAATCAGGTTTCCGGATGAAATAGTCCATCTTAAAAAAATCACAGAAGAACTTAATGATGCTCTTGCAGACGCAGAGGCGGGTGTCGGCAGGATCGGCAAAGACTACATGGATATGAAACGGTATATGGCAGAATACCGCGGAGAGATTGATCCGCATGAAATGTTCCAG
>DBDL01000103.1:2019-2941 GCA_002293545.1 Lachnoclostridium sp. UBA933
TTCGGGATAAGATAGCAAAACTAAAAGACTCACCCTATTTTGGGAGAATAGACTTTCGCTGTGATACCGACAAGGAAGCGGAGGTTTTTTATATCGGGCAGTTTGCATTTCACCGCGATAACAAACTGCTGATTTTGGATTGGCGCTCACCGGCTGCCGGTATGTTTTATGATTATGAGGTGGGACCCGCCGCTTATACCGCGCCGATGGGGGAAATTGCCGGAGAGCTGACCCGCAAAAGACAGTTTAAAATTAAAAACGGTGTCATGGAGTATGTGCTTGAAAGTTCCGTCAATATACAAGACAATATTTTGCAGAAGGAATTAAGCCATACATCGGATGAAAAGATGAAGTCCATCATAGCAACGATTCAAGAAGAACAAAACAAAATCATTCGGAATGAAAAGGCAGATACGCTGATTATACAAGGTGTTGCCGGCTCAGGGAAAACCTCAATCGCCCTGCACCGCGTCGCCTTTNNGTATCGGTTCAAAGACAGGATTTCGGCAAGAAATGTGACGATACTATCGCCGAATAAGGTTTTCGGGGATTATATTTCCAATGTTTTGCCGGAGCTAGGCGAGGAACCCATCTATGAGGGTTGTCTTGCAGACATTGCCAAAGTGCAGTTAGAGGGTGTAATCGGTTTTGAAGCGGACAAAGACCCGTTAGGGGAAAACGGTGCGGAGTGGGCGGAACGGGTACGATTTAAGTCCGCCTTGGATTTTGTAGGGATGCTGGATAAGTTTATTAAGCGGATACCCGACATCGTCTTTGAGCCTGCGGACTATTCCTATGGACAATTTACGGAAACGGCGGACAGGATAAGCTTACGGTTTCAGGCTTATCAGAAATATCCCATAAAACGTCGTCTGCAAATGATAGCGGAGGATATTTACGACCGCTTCGATACGGATAATTT
>DBDL01000103.1:2962-3147 GCA_002293545.1 Lachnoclostridium sp. UBA933
TCAAAGATACATTGACGCTTTACAAGGAATTTTACAAACAAAATGATATGGTGCAAATGTTTGTAATGCCGGCAAAGAAGATGTTGGAATGGTCTGATGTATACCCTTTTCTTTACATCCATGCGGTGTTTGACGGGCTGCACGAAAGCGGTGTCATCCGGCATTTGGTTATTGATGAAATGCAG
>DBDL01000019.1:0-5178 GCA_002293545.1 Lachnoclostridium sp. UBA933
ATATTACCCGCGTATCGCCGGTCTGGCATTTAGGGGGCGGCGCGCCAAAAAACGGAAAGGTACAAATCATGATTGAAACAGGACAAAACTTAGAAGAACGGTTTCATCTGGCAAAAGACCGGATTGCACAAATACAAAAAGAATGCCTGATTGATGAAAAATATGAGGCGTATTTTGTCTTTAAATCCATCTTTTTTGAACGGATTTTAGAGATTATCAATATTATGTCCGATGGAAAACGGGATTTGCAGAGCGAAGAACTGCTGAGAGGATATTGTGATTTCTTTTATGATCCGCTCAGGGAAGAAAACTATAATGTAAATTACGGGAATCCCGTCTATGCGAACAAGCTTTTCGGAAAAGAAGTCGGGGAATATCTGTGCTGCCTCCACGCACACATCAGAGGTACGATATTTTATGCCTATCAGAACCGTTTAGAGCCGGTTTTACTTAGGATGGAGCTTTTTCTGCAAGTCTATATGAAATTCATTGAGCTGTCGGGTGCGAAGGAATCTGAAATCAGCAAAGCGTTAAAATCCATTATATATCACGAAATGTATGATTATAGTAACCTGATGATCCGCGATTCACTGGAGGAGCTTTTAAATCCGGATTGCAGTCATGCCGTTGATATTATCATGAACAGTAATTTATCGGATACAAAATACTTATATTATTACGGATTGAACGTAACATCAAATGAAATTCTGACAGCGGAATATTTAGGCAGTTTGCCGGATCATGAACTGGCGGCTATGGCAAGAACGTATACGGAGGCTTATAAACAAGGCTTTTTAGAAGCGGGGATCGACTTGTCCCAAAAATCGAATGTCGAAATCCGGTACCATCTTGGGTTTGAGGCGATGGTCAGGCAGGCAATCATACAGTTCAGGGAAATGGGCTTGAACCCCATCATACGCTTTTTGACAAACACACAAAGTCTGGGCGTAAAAACAACTCCCGCAAACCGGCAATATTTATTTGACCATAAATTTGACGAAGGTCTGTACGTAAACCAAGCCTTAGCGAAGAAGCGTCTGAAAGAATGGGAACAGGGATATGAAGAAAGAAAAGAGCTGGCGCGTGTTTATGCCGGACCGGCTGTTATTGAGGCGTTTGGAGAAGATACCTTTTCACCTGTCATTCATCCTGAACGGACGGTATTAAGCGGGGAACAGGAAAAAATCAAAGTGGAATACGAACGGACGCTGTTATTAATACGCAACCGATATATCCCTTACGATAAATACAGTTATTCCATTATCGCTTATCCGATTCCGGAAATCGGTGAAAACTATAAGGAGATTTTTCAGAAAACCATAGAAGTCAATACACTGGATATCAACCAGTACCGTAAAATCCAGGAATGCCTGATACACGCTTTGGACGAAGGGGATTATGTTACCGTTACCGGAAAGGACGGAAACCGGACAAATATAAAAATTATGCTGCATGAGCTAAAGGATAAGGAGAAAGAAACAAACTTTGAAAATTGTCTTGCGGATGTAAACATTCCGGTGGGAGAAATATTTACTTCACCGGTGCTTACGGGAACCGAAGGTACGCTGCATGTAAAAAATGTTTATCTGAATGAGTTTGATTATGAAAACCTGGTACTGGAATTTAAAGACGGCGTCATTACGGAATATAGTTGTACAAACTATGAAGCTCCGGAAGAGAATAAAAAGTTTATCAGGCAAAACTTATTGAAAAGCCGGGATACCCTGCCGATCGGTGAATTTGCAATCGGGACGAACACCACCGCTTATCAGATGGGGAAGATGTTTCATATCGAAAGAAAGCTGCCGATTCTGATTGCCGAAAAGACCGGTCCGCATTTTGCAATCGGCGACACCTGCTTCTTAATGAGGGAAGATTCGGTTGTCACAAATCCGGACGGAAAAGAAGTAATTGCAAAAGACAATGAATTTACGGTTTTTCGTCATACAGAGATTGAAAAAGCATACTTTAATTGCCATACGGATATCACAATATCATATGACGAGTTAGGAGATATTCTTGTTCATACAAACGAGGGAAAGGAAATACCGCTGATTCGGGAGGGCAGATTTGTTCTTCCCGGAACGGAAGAATTAAATAAGAACCTGTAGGAGGAAAAGGACATGACAAAAGTAGGTATTTTAATGGGAAGTGATTCGGACTTGCCTGTTATGAAAAAAGCAGCGAAAATGCTTGAGAAATTCGGAATTGAGTATGAAATGACAATTATTTCAGCTCACCGTATGCCGGATATTTTTGTGGATTATGCATCCAAGGCAGAAGAAAGAGGGATTGAGGTATTGATTGCCGGAGCGGGGGGAGCCGCTCATTTGCCGGGAATGTGTGCGGCATTGTTTTCACTGCCGGTAATCGGCATCCCCATTTGCACAAAATCAGTCGGAGGAGTGGATTCCCTGTATTCCATCGTACAGATGCCGGCAGGGATTCCCGTTGCCACCGTCGCCATAGACGGAGCCGCCAACGCGGGGATATTGGCGGCAAAGATATTGGCGGTGGGGGATAAGGAGCTGCGGAAGAAATTGAAAGAATACTCGGAAGAGATGAAAAACGGTGTGATGCATAAGGCAGAGAAGCTTCAGAAAATAGGGTATGAGGAGTACATCGGAGGTATGTGATAAAATATACGGAGGTATGCTATATGATGCGCAATGCATTAAAAACAATTGGCCGCCTGATTGACAAGCAAAAAGTTTCATTCATCAGCTCTGTGGACAGCGAGGGGTTCCCGAACACTAAGGCGATGCTGCCGCCCTGTGAAAGAGAGGGGATTAAAGTATTTTACTGGCATACAAACAGCCCCTCGATGAAAGTACGGCAATACCGGAATAACCCCAATGCCTGCATCTACTTTTGCGATAAACGTTTTTTCCGCGGAGTCATGTTAAAAGGAACGATGGAAGTCCTGGAGGATGAAGAAATCAGGACAAAGCTTTGGAAAAATAGTTATTCAATGTATTACAAAGGCGGGAAAGACGGGGGAGATTTCATCATACTTAAATTTACGGCAGAAAGCGGCAGATTTTACAGCAATTTCAGTTCAGAGGATTTTACGCCCTCGTATGACAGCTCCGCTGATGAATAATACACGAATCATTAAAAGGAACAGAATATGGGATATAACCCATTAAAAGGATTATAATCCGGTTTCAAAAAGAATGTCCCCAGGGTGTTCAAATGACAGGAATGGGTTTTCAGACACACCCTAAGTCGTATGATGACTTTTGGGACATTCTCTTGTAAATCTATTATGTGAACTTATTATGTGAACCTATTATTTATAGCACTTAAAGAACTGCTTTACCAGTTGGGAAAGATTATCCAGATAGTTCGCTTTTTTAATATCGGCACAGGAAACAATGTTTACCCGTCCCAGCTCATTCCCGTCCAGCGTATATATAATTTCGCCGACAGGTTCGCCCTTGCTTATCGGAGCCTTAATATTTTCGTGGTATTTCACTTCGGATTTGATTTTTTCGGGTTCCACGTTTTTGGTAAAAGTATGTGTAAACGGCTTTTCCGGTTGGACAACGATTCTCCTTGCCACGCCGCCGGTTATTTTTTGAGGCTCAAAGGCAAGCTTCTTATGGTCGTCTTTAAAGAGAGTGCAGTTGGCAAAGCCGTAGTCTAACAGGGAGGCGGCTTCCGAAAATCTGGATTTATGGTCGGGGGCAGCCATAACAACGGCAATCAGGTCCATGCCGTCACGGTTTGCCGTTGCACTCAGACAGTATTTGGCTTTGCTGGTAGAACCCGTTTTTAAACCGGTAATTCCCTTATAAAACCGCGCTAATTTATTCGTATTGGTAAGTCCGAATTCCGACTAACCCTTTTTCGTGACATGAGTAATCGTATCCATCCAAACGGTTGAGTATTTGCTGACCTCCGGATGCTTTGTAATCAATTCCCTTGACATAAGCGCCACGTCATAAGCGCTTGTATAATGACCGGACTTGATATCGTCATCCAGACCGGAGCAGTTTTTAAAGTTTGTGTGTTCCATTCCCAAGTCTTTTGCTTTCTGATTCATTTGCTTTACAAATTCGGTTTCCGAGCCGGAGATGTGTTCTGCCATAGCGGCAGCGGCATCGTTGGCACTGGCAATCGCAATACATTTGATCATATCGTTTACGGTTTGGGTTTCCCCCACTTCGAGGTATACTTGGGAACCGCCCATACCGGCAGCATATTCACTTACGGTTACAGGGTCTTCAAGCTTGATTTTACCGTTTTTAAGGGCTTCAAAAATGAGGACCAGCGTCATTACTTTTGTAATACTGGCAGGCACCAGTTCCTTGTCTTTATCTTTATCATATAACACTTCTCCGGTTGAACCCTCCATAAGTACGGCGGAGGCGGCATTTACCGGAACGGTGTCCTCCTGGCTGTTCCCGTCGCTTTTTTCTTTTTTTTTCGCTTCTGTTTTGCTTTCGTTACCTTCTTCCTTTTTCACTTCCGTATTACTTTCGTTGCTGCCGTCTTTTTTCACTTCCGTATTATTTTCGTTGCTGCCGTCTTTTTTTACTTCTGTGTTACTGCCGTTATTTTCGTTTTTTTTCTCCCCCTTTTTTTCTTCGGTCTGTTCCTCATTTTTTATTTTCTTTTCTTCCGCCGTGATAGTTACCGGTGTCATTAAGCTTAAGAACAGGGTAAAGCATACAATATAAGAAATGATACACTTGCCTATTGATGAAAACTTGCCTTTCATAATAAATCCCTCATTTTACTTGATAAATGTTATGTTAATTAAATATAGTGCAAAAGCCTTAAAAATATGATAGAATGTTGGAGGATTATTCTGTAACCGTTACTTTGCAGGACAGACGGGTATCATCTTGTGTTACGGTTATAATTGCAGTTCCTTTTCTGCGGGCTGTCACTTTTCCGGTAAAGCGGACACTAGCCACTTTAAAGTCACTTGATTTATAGGAAACGCGTTTATTTGTTCCGCTTATGTACAGCATAAAACTTTCTCCCACTTTTAATTTGGCAGTTCTCTTGTTCAAGTGTTTCTTTCCATGAAGCACAATGACAGGGTTGGTATGGGCGAAACGAGTATGAGGATAGATGATGACACAGAGAAGAACAAAAGCCAATATATAGAGTAAAACGTTTGCACCGAGTTTATATTTCATTTTAATCCCCATTCTTGCGCACGTA
>DBDL01000019.1:5188-5333 GCA_002293545.1 Lachnoclostridium sp. UBA933
TGTGAAACGTATTTTGTTTCACACGAATCCCTTTCGGAGGCAAGAGTTATCATGAACAGTTATTTGATTTTTATCGGAGTATTGTTATTCATTTTCATAATATATGGTTATAGCTCGAACTATGCATGTAAAGTAACGAGAAAAG
>DBDL01000019.1:5368-6939 GCA_002293545.1 Lachnoclostridium sp. UBA933
CTCTTTTGGTAAAAAAAATAAAAGGCTGATTGCCAAGATTCGTGAAAATAAACCGGATATGATAGTCATTCCGGGCGACATGCTGATAAAGAACGGAAAAGGGGAAAATGTCTGCCTTGATTTATTGGAACAATTGGCGGAGAGTTATCCTGTTTTTTATGCGCCGGGGAATCATGAACTTCGTTTGGAAAATCAGGCGGAATTTGAAAAAAGAGCGGCAGATGCAGGAGCACATTATTTAAAGAACGAAAAAGCAGTATATCAATCGGAAAAAGGCACGATGAATCTTTATGGATTATCATTTTCCGAAGAAGCGTATCAAAAAGTATGGAAAAAACCGGCCTTGCGGGAAAATCAGCTGCCGGATGACCTTGGGCAGCCGAATCACAATGCAATCAATGTTTTATTAGCACATACGCCCGAATATGCGGAGGAATATGCAAGGTGGGGAGCGGACATTGTTTTTTCGGGGCACATGCACGGAGGAATCCTGTCGTTTTGGTTTGGGGGGGTGATCTCGCCTGCCTTACGTTTCTTTCCCAAATACAGCAAAGGATATTATCGGATAGGAGATACGCATTTGTATGTTTCAAGGGGGCTGGGACTGCATCACATGAAACTGCGGTTTTTTAATCTGCCGGAGCTTGCTTTTATTACGGTTCGGGGGGATTCGGAGCCATAAGGGTATCACGACGGATTTCGACGGATTATGTCACTTTTTTTACTATTTTACATACAATAAAGTAAAATAATAATTTAAGGAGTGACTAACATGTGTGGAAATTGTTCACAATGTGGTGAAAGAGATTCAGGCTGCGGTTGCGGCTGTCGTCAGGAAACACAAACCGGCTGCGGTTGCGGAGAAGTACAGAGCGGCTGTGGCTGCGGAGGAATGCAGAGCGGCTGCGGCTGCGGAGGAATGCAAACCGGCTGCGGATGCGGCTGTAACGGAACACGGCATCCTTATGAAAGCGGATGCAAAAGAAGCGGTGGGTGCGGCTGCGGATGCAGTTGTGATTGCGGCTGTGATTGTGCGGAAGAACGCAGGAGTATTAAAGAAGGACTTTGCATGTTTCAGAACGGCTTAAAATTAGTAAAAGCAGGCGCCAGAGAAATATCCAATCTTTGTGTCTGTGAAGGACAGGAAGATATCAGCGAAGGACTGTGCAATCTGGAAGAAGGGTTACAACGCGTACTGGATGGATTAGGGTGTTTTGGTCTGGACTGCAATTGTAATGTAAAAAAGGCGATTTGTGAAATCACAGAAGGAATTGAAGATATTCGCGATGGTCTTTGTGCTACGGAAAATTGCAATATTCGCGGCGGTCTTTGTCAGATTCGTGACGGTCTTTGTGAGGTTGAGGCAGGGATTCGTGATCTGATGAAAGAACTCAGATGTGCACGTGTATGCTAATAAGTAATATGATTTGTTTGCTGTGGCGAAATGATTATTAATCATTTCGCGGCAGTTTTTTTAATGTGGGGGGAGAAAGTTACTGTTTATATGTTTGAGGGTAATGGTTGCCCTCTTGGATGCCGGATGCCAGCATAGACACGCTTGCGCTTAGGTG
>DBDL01000155.1 GCA_002293545.1 Lachnoclostridium sp. UBA933
CGAAAATCTCTTTTTTCTCCACATTTACATTGATTTGAATATTATGCGTGCCAATGCCCGACAGCAGGGTGAAGAGGATTCTACCGTCTCCCTCGTTCTTTTTGTCGTGTGTCATCAGCTCATACAGGCGGTCGTATTGCTTGCAGGTAATATGAAATGCGCCGTAATTTTCTTTAATCAACGCAATGGCATCTTGCAATAGCTCTTTCGGAAAACCGGTTTTCTTGTATGACAGATAAAGTTCGGCAATCATCCCCCACGCCACCGCGTAGCCGTGCAAAACCGGATTCCCGGATTCCAGCGCGTAGCTTTCAAAGGCGTGTCCGATGGTATGGCCGAAATTCAACGCTTTGCGGATGTTTTGTTCGGTTGGGTCTTGCTTTACAAAGTATTCTTTTACCTGTATTGATTCTTCCAGTAAAACAGAAAGATCGTTGTAGTTGATTTTTTCTAACGAGAAACCTAAAATATTCTTCCAAACTTCCGGAGAGGAAATTAAAGCGTGCTTAATCATTTCCGAAAATCCCGACAAGAAATTAGCTCTATCCAGCGTTTTGAAAAAATCAACATCAATCAACACGCTTTTGGCAGGATTAATTACGCCTATTTCATTTTTAAAACCGTTGAAGTTAATTCCGGTTTTTCCGCCAACAGCCGCATCGACTGTACCCAGCAGCGTAGTCGGGATATTAATGTATTCCATTCCCCGTTTGAAGGTTGAAGCCGCAAAACCGCCAAGGTCTGTTACCATGCCGCCGCCGAGGTTAATCATCAATGATTTCCGGGAAGCTCCGTTCTCGGTTAAGAACAACCAAACTTTTGCAAGTGTTTCAATGTTTTTATGCGAATCGCCGGCAGGGATTTCGATGACTTTTGCCTGTTGAATGCGCTCGTCGTTTCCCAGCAACGGAAGGCACAGCTCTTTTGTCGTAGAATCGACCAAAATAAAAACACCGGCTGGATTTCGTCCGGTAAGTTCTTTTGTTAACTCTGTTTTCAAATCGTTGCCGATATAGATGTGTTGTGACATTGTAAGGTTAATTGATTTTAATTATGCAAAGATAATTCTTATAGTAATATGTAAAAAACAAGTTGGTTATATTTTTTACAAACTATATATAGCGTTGCGTTAATGGCAAAATGTTATAATGGGACTTTTTAGACAGTCCCATTAAATTATTTGCTGTCATAGTTAATAAATAAAACTGCTGCCTCCGAAAAATTCCCGCAAAAGTGAAGTTGTCGGAACTTCATTATCTTGAATGGCAGAAAAGTAACGGAAAAATTTTAACAAACGGTGTGCCTCCGAAAATTCTTCGCAATCCTGCGGAACGTCTAACAACACAGGCTCTACATATTTTTTTATTACCGCAAATTCAAAAATCAAGGCAGAGTTGAACATCGCATCCGCATTTTCCTGGTAGGGAAATATCCACTTTGCCTCGCCTTTCTGTACGCTGTCCCAACGCGCAATGGTGTCTTGTGCCGAATATCCTCGATATTTGAAATCACGGATGATGCGTCTCAACAGACGAGTATCGGTGGTAGGAATCCAGTTATGGTCGTCTAACGAAATCGTAGTCAAAGCCGATACGTAAATTTTGAATTTTTGTGCGTCCGGAATTTTTATCAAATCGGGATTAAGGGCGTGAATTCCTTCCATGATCAGCAAGTTGTGGTCTTTTAGCTTTATTTTGTTTCCGCGGTATTCGCGCTGACCGGTTTCAAAATTAAAAGAAGGAATTTCTACTTCTTCGCCGGCAAGCAGTTTCTCCACATCGCTATTAAAGAGTTCCAAGTCCAGCGCATACAGGGATTCAAAATCATAATCACCGTTTTCGTCTCTTGGCGTCAGTTCCCTCGGCAAGAAGTAATCATCGAGCGAAAGAGCGATAGGAATAAGCCCATTTACACCCAGCTGAATACTTAACCGCTTGCTGAAAGTTGTTTTTCCCGAAGAGGAAGGTCCCGCCACCAGGATAATCTTAACATCCTTATTATTGAATATCTGGTCGGCAATCCGGGAGATTTTTTTCTCTTGCAGTGCCTCTGCCACTTTGATAAGCATAGATGCACTACTCATTTTTTTGAGAGACAGGTTCATGTCTCCCACATTCCGCAATCCCATAATGCGATTCCATTCCGTATTTTCGCCGAAGGTTTCAAACAGTTTTTCCTGAGCGATAAACTCTTCTACTTTTATCGGATTTTTCCTGTTCGGCACTCGCAGCAGCAGTCCGTCGTAATAGAGTTGCAGGTCAAATACCCTCAAGTATCCGGTTGATGGAGCCAATGAGCCGTAATAGTAATCATACAGATCTCTTAATTTATAAACGCGGGTGTACATGGAACCCAAGCTTTTCAAAAGATTTACCTTGTCTTCGGCACCCGACTTGTTGAAAATATCAATTGCTTTCTCTGTCGAAAGCTCTTCCATTTCAAAAGGGATGTCCTGCAAAGTGGTCAGGCTCATTTTTTCTTTGATTGCCTGAACATCATCTTCCGTCAGTTTACGGTTTAAACCAAGAATTTTACAGTAATACCCTTTGGAAATCGGGTGTTCGATGCGCAACGATGCTTCGGGATACAACTCCTGTATTGCCTCATACAACACAAAGCTGAGCGAGCGCATATAAGTACGCATTCCCGAAGGGATATTTATTCCGACAAATTCTATCGTTTTTGGTTTATATACTCGAAATTTCAAATCTTTCATCTTATGGTTCGCTCTTGCTGCAATTACCCCATACTTTAATTGTAATCCTAAGTCCTTATAAATATCCAGCAGACTCGTGCCGGCCGGATATTTTTTTCGTACATCGTTGTTTTTACAATATATCTCTATCATTGATGAATCCATAAAA
>DBDL01000125.1 GCA_002293545.1 Lachnoclostridium sp. UBA933
TTTTAGCATTAATTATTTTCCGGAGAATTCTATATTTTATTCTACAACACAACGGATGGATAATCCATTGCTGAAATACGGAGCTTTCGGGATTTTTTGCGAAGGTACCGGGTGTTTCAACATTTCTGGTAGCCCATTTCCCGCCGTTTATTAAAACGAAATCCTCTTGAGCAACTGTTTCTAATGCAAATAAAAAGGACATTAAGTATGTCATCAAAATTAATTTATATTATATGCCATCAGCAGGTAATAAAAAATATAGAGGTCATTTTTAATGCCGTTAGGCATTTGAGTCCGGTAGAAAATAAATGCCCCAGCCGGACAGCGTGCCGTCAGGTACGCAACATCGTCTGTTAAGGTTGTAAACCTACGGCTTGCGATTTCACATTACCATTCATTTCTACCGGGCTTGAATTGAATCCCTACCGGGATTTTTTACAGCGTTAAATGCTCTTTTGTTTCATCTTCAATCTTCCTTATTCTCAATAGTATAAACTAATTAAGAAGACATACTTATCCTTAGTAAACGGTATTGAATAAAAAAACATATTGATCAGGCGGCGAAGATGTTAGAAATTGTTTGAATCAGAGACTTCATAAATTTTCCAAAAATTCCCATTCCAATCCATAAAATCACTATCTTTACGGACAAGAAAATATAGGAAAATACGTTAAAATACAACAATTAAAAATGTTTGTAAATATGAAGGATCCAACTATATCAAAATATTTCAAAAAGAACAAGAAAATCATTTTTCACTCTTCTCTCTTCATTTTTCATTTCTTCTTTTTGATATCGTCTGTCTCCGCGCAAGAATTAAACTGCCGTATTCAGATAAATTCGGATAAAATATCGGGAACAAGTAATCGTGATATATTTGACGAGCTGAGCAACAAACTGACAGAATTCGTTAATTCGCGGAAATGGACAGATGCTGTTTTTCTAAACGAAGAGCGAATTGATTGCAACCTGATTTTTACCATATCCGAAATGAGCGGGAATTATTTTTCAGGCGATTTGCAGGTGCAGGCAAGTCGTCCGGTGTTCAATTCTTCCTACACGACTACCTTATTCAATTTTAAAGATCCTAATGCCCGGTTTAGCTATTCGCAATTCGACCGGCTCGAATTTTATGAAAACAGCTTCGATTCAGATCTCACATCGCTTGTTGCCTATTATATTAATATTATTTTAGGGCTGAACTTCGACTCGTATAGCCGTTACGGAGGCAGCAAGTATTTTGAGCGGGCAGCCGCCATTGTTGCGTTGGCTCAAAGTTCGGATAATGCCGGATGGAAGGCTTTCCAGAGCGAACGAAACCGGTATGCTCTTATTAGTAATTATCAGGATGAAAGCTTGAAAAGACTTCGTGATGTCATTTATGAATATCACCGTCTCGGCTTGGACGAGATGAGTATGAACGTGGCAAAAGGGCGGGATAAAATCTATTCCGTACTGCCATATTTGCGTGATATGAATCGCGCCAAGCCGTATTCGATAGCCATTACGCTTTTTGCCGAAGCCAAAAGGGATGAATTATTGGATATGTTTAAAAATTCGACTCCGAAAGAAAAAAAGGAGGTTTATGATATTTTGAAAGGAATTTTACCGACTGACTCCAAACTGGAAGAATTGTTGGTTCAATAAAAGTAATTAGACTATGTTAAAGACACTTACCGTAGAAAACTATGCGCTGATTGATAAATCGGTTATTCATTTTTCGAGTGGTTTTTCTGTGATTACAGGAGAGACCGGAGCGGGAAAATCCATACTTTTAGGAGCATTGAATCTGATACTCGGACAAAAATTCGATGCCAAATCCATAAAAAATCCGGATGAAAAATGTGTGATAGAAGGTGTTTTTGATGTTCCGGCATATCATTTACAACCGTTTTTTGAGGAAAATGAGCTGGATTATGATGATGAATGTATCATCCGGCGGGAAATTACCCCGAATGGAAAATCACGCTCGTTCGTTAATGATACGCCGGTAGCAGTTTCCGTGTTGAAAGAGTTGGGCGAAAAGTTGATTGATATTCATTCCCAACATAAAAACCTGTTGCTCAACGACAATCAATTTCAGCTGAACATTGTCGATATTATTGCCGGAAACAGAAAAGAGATAGAGCATTATCGCGATTTGTATTACCGTTTTTGCAGTGATAAAAAGCGGTTGCACCGGTTGATTGAGGAGACAAGCAAAAAAAATGCAGACAAAGATTTCCTCGATTTTCAACTGAATCAGCTGAAAGAAGCAAATCTTTCGGAAACCGAACAAGAAGAACTGGAAGCCGAAGCTGCCATGCTAATCCACAGCGAAGAGATAAAAGCGGCGTTATCAAAAGCCTTGTGGCTGCTTGCCGAAAATGACCAAAATATCAATGCCAACTTAAAAGAGGCTATCGCATCTATTCTCGCTGTTTCATCGGTTTTTTCAGCTTCGGAAGAATTGGCGCAACGGCTCAATTCCTGTTTTATCGAGTTAAAAGAGATTACGAGAGAGCTGGACGCAATGCAAAATGATGTGGATGTAAATCCGCAACAGCTGGAGTGCATCAACGGCCGCTTGGATACCATTTATTCGTTGGAAAAAAAGCATAATGTATCAACCGTGAAAGAGCTGTTGCAGTTACAGCAATCATTGGAAGAGCAATTTCGACAGCTTGATTGTTGTTCCGAGGAAATCGAACGCCTCACAAAAGATATTGAAACGCAGGAAAGTGTGCTTTTAAATTTAGCGCAGGCACTTTCCGGAAAGCGAAAAGAGAAAGCTCCGGAAATTGAGTCTGAGATAGTTACGATATTACAGAACCTGGGAATGCCGAACGCGCAGCTTTCGATACAATTCAGCCGGGAAGATGTACTCACGGCAAACGGGATGGATGAGGTTAATTTCCTGTTTTCGGCAAACAAAGACCGCATGCTTCAACCAATTGCAACTATTGCATCGGGAGGGGAAATTTCGCGGGTTATGCTGAGTCTCAAATCGGTTATTTCACGTTCTTCCGGCTTGCCTACCATTATTTTGGACGAAATAGATACCGGCGTATCCGGCGAAATTGCCGATAAAATGGGTATAATTATGCAACAAATGGGTGAAACTATGCAAGTAATCAGCATTACCCATTTACCGCAAATAGCCTCCAAAGGAACTGTTCACTACAAAGTATTCAAAACGGATAATGAAAAAGGTACGACTTCCAACATCAAGCAGTTATCGGCCGGAGAGCGCGTGACCGAAATTGCCCAAATGCTGAGCGGAGCCAGCCTCACGGAAGCAGCCATCAGGAATGCGGAGGAATTGTTGGGAAAGTAACTTTTTCGCAATAAGCCCCTTGTTTCTTCGCCACACAACAAGCGATATCCATTCAGGGCAACCGCACGAAATTT
>DBDL01000133.1 GCA_002293545.1 Lachnoclostridium sp. UBA933
GGATATGGTCTATTTGAAGCGAGAGTTCGGTCGTTGGCAGTAATGTTGCGCCGTATACGGTCGTAGCTGGTAACCCGGCAAAGCCTATTCGCAAACGATTTGACGACGAATTGATTCAGATATATTAGTAGCTGCAAAGCAGAAGGAAATAATTACGTTCTCTCTTTCCGCAATAAAGCGCAATATCCCCCTTATACCAAATTTTATCAAGTTTCCATATCATATATCTTCCGGAAAATCTTCTCATACCGGAGGACTTTTTTAACCCATTCCATAAGAACCGAAAGAGCCAGTGTAATAACAAGAAGCACCAGCACGTTTAAAAAGGCATAATGAAACGAATAAAAAAACTTCCCGAAATACAACGCCCTGAAAAATGTATGCGTCAGGAACATGTTCATAGAATATCTTCCGATAAACTTTAACAACCTGCTGACTCCCGGTATGGGCGTAATAAATTCAAATCCATAATACACAATAAATACCGGCACAGCACTGTCCCATATATCTAAATATTTCCGCCACATAGGAGATATTTTCAGCTTGATGCAAACAAAAAGCAGAACCGTTGCCGTCACAAACTTAATCAGCTTATTCAAACGTAAATTTTTAACCGCCATAAAATCTTTGCACTTAACCAGCAAATCCCGGTCGGCAAAAAGAATCCCCAAGTTCACCGCCAGCAGCCATCTTGTCAGTGACAGTATTTCCAGATTCAGCGCACGCGGTATCAGCAGGCACAATAAAATCATGAGAATCCCGTCTTTTTTATACCAGCGGACAAGCACCGGCATAAGCAGGACAATCAAAATTGCCAGTGTCATATACCACCATGTCGGACAAAAAGTCGGCGTATCGTACAAATGGGAAAGTCCGAGAAAATCAATGACAAAATAATAGACACCCATTTTCCCGATTCCGTATACTTCCCTGTAATTCCATGAAAAACCGGCAAAAGAAATGAGAAACATAACAAGAAAGGCAAACCAGTACCCGCCCATAAGTGAAGTCATACGTTTCAGCGTATGGATTCCCGACTGCCTCCTTGTAAAATCATAGCTTGGGGATTTAGCTTTCATAGAAGACGTGATACCGTAGGCACTCAAAAATACGAACATTCCCACACACACTTTTCCAAACTGTGCGAATCTTACGACGTCTGTTTCATGAAACGGAAAGAAATCGACGATATAGCTTGCATATCGTGATTTATCCGTATAATAGTGATGCACGTACATTAAAATAATCGCCATTCCTTTTATCATAAGTGTGCTGTCTTTTGAAAATTTTGATTTCATACTGTCCTTCTTTCATCGGCATTCCGCCGGCGTGCTTTTCACAAATAAATCCGAAAATACAAACCAGAATACAAATGCCGGAAACAATTCAAACGGTAAAAACAGGCATTCTGTTAAGGTTGCCATAAAAAAACCCACACTGACCGCGACTGGCAAAAAACAATACGACCCTTTTTTGCGAAACTCCCTGATATACATCCGGCATGAAAACCATACACTCAAAACCGTGATGATACTATAAAAAAGCATGGCAAATATCCCGTAAGTATATCCGAATTGAAGCCAGTTATTATGTGCGTGGGCTACTTTTTTCCCATTGATGTTCAAGGCAATATTCTTATGCCCCAAATGGTTTTGTTTGCTTATGTATGCCTTATAGATTGTAATACGCCCGCTGGAAAGACGGTTTAATGTATCCTCCGTATCCAGCCGCTTAAAAAAACGCCCGATTATCGTATATTCAAACGGATCTTTCCTTTTCTTATTTTCCTCCATCACAACATTTTCATTCGGAAAATTTTCTTTGATGATCCGATCTCCGATATCTTCAATCTTTTTTCCGTTCGACAGATATAATACATCATCCTGAAACACAATCGGGTGACCCACCCATGTGGGAATATGCGTCAAGCCGAAAAGAAATATCGGAAACAGAGCCGCCGCCGTAAAAATAAGCATCCCGATACTTTTAAAAAACGGAAGAAACGTTTTTTGTTTCCGGTTTACAGCCACACGGCAGATGATCCATGCGGCAAGAATCGCCCCGGCAGCCATCGTCGATGTCCGTGCCTGAGAAAGGAGGATAAAGAAAATGACCAGCGCCATTTGAACATACATCAGTAATGATTTGCGGACCGGTCGGTTTCTCTGTACCGACCAATCCAAATCCGACATGTATACGGCAAAGATAACATACAGATACAATCCGAACATATTGGGATTCGTAAAAATCCCGGCATACCTTGCACCGCCGATAAAAGGCCTGCAAAAAAAGGCAACCGCCGCCATGATTAAAAATGCCCATTTGGCGGCGTCCTTCAAGACATTTCCATAAGCAAATCCCGGCGGCTGTGATTCTGCCACACAAAGAACACCCCGGTAAAGACAACCGCCAGAAGAATCCCCAGTCCGCATGCCTGTTTCATTACAAACAAATCCGAAACCGTAAGCGCAATACAAAACCCGAACCACGGAATCCACAAAGAACGCCTCCAGTTCACACGGACCAATGTCTTGTCCAATGAAAAAAAGGCAATCAATATCATAATAAGAATACCGAAAGACGTGTTGTAAAAATAACTGTTCTTATGCAGAAGATAACGTACAATACAAAAAAGCACAATATCAATAAAAAAGCAAAATGTGATCAGCCGGTAACGAAGCTTATAAGAAAGACGTCCTGCATACCGTATGAAAGGCGTCAGCAAATAAATCAGCCTGTCCTGATACCATGCAATCATATCAATTCCCCCTCTTTCTCTTACAATACATACCGCTTTTATCTTCCCTGTCCGTTATCCTTTCCCGTATCGTTTCAGTACGGCTTCAATCCTTTCACTGACCTTCTTTTCATACGGGTTCCCTACGTTTCCTCACCCTTTAAAACAGCCGTAATCGTCTTAAAAACCAGCTTCACATCGGTACGGAGTGAAAAATGCCGGATATACTTCAAATTGTATTTCATCTTATCCGGCAGGATCCGATTGATATATACCGCATCCAGTTCCTTTTCATCCGCCGTACGGGATAAGAGCTTTTCCTCATCCTTATAGGCAATGCTTGCTTCCGAGGTCACTCCTGCCGGCAGCAGCAATGTTGCAAGCATTTCTTTTTGATATGCCGAAACGTATTTTTCTACTTCCGGTCTTGTACCGACAATCGTCATATCACCTTTTAATATATTGACGAGCTGCGGCAATTCATCCAGCCGGACTTTCCGCAGGAAACGACCGGCTTTTGTAATTCTGGCATCGCCCGCCGCCGTCACCTGGCTTCCCAGACGCTCCGCATTTTTTACCATCGTACGGAACTTATAAATTTGAAAAACCCGTCCGTAAGCGGTCACTCTCCTCTGACAAAATAAAATCCCGCCGGGGGAAGTAAAAAGCACCAGCAAACCGATAATCAGCAAAACAGGGGAAAGTATCACAAGCAGTAAAAGAGCCGTAACGATATCAAGCCCTCTCTTTACTGACAGTGCGAACCGATGTTTCCTCAATTCCTCATAATAGGGCAATACCTCACTGCATCGGATATTTTCCGGCAGCTTATCCCATGCTCTCAACCGATTCCATCCCCTTCAATACATTTTCTAATTCTGCTAATATATAAGTAATATCTTCTTTCGTTAAGCCTGTATATAATGGCAGCGTCACTTCTGTTTTATATATCTCCCCTGCATTCGGCGTATCTTTCACCGAAAATCCCAGGTTACGGTACGCTGTTAAAAGCGGCAGCGGTTTATAGTGCACATTCGCCGATATTCCACGTTCCGATAACTGCCTGATACATTCATTCCGGATTTCCATCGTCCCCCCGCCAATCCGGATCACATACAGATGATGGCTCGAACACCACCCCTCTCCCTGATGTTTCAGCGGATGCAGTACAAACCGCCTCAGCGAAGCATTGATTTTTTCAATCCCCCGGTGATATTGTCCGGTAAGCTCTTTTCGTTTTTCCATCAATCCTGCGTAGCGTTTGAACTGTGCAAGCCCGACTGCTGCCGCAAGGTCTGTCATATTACATTTATATGCCGGTGAAACAATATCATATTCCCATGCGCCCGCCTGATTTTTTGCCAGCGCATCCTTTGTCTGACCGTGAAGCGATAACAGCATAAACTGACGGTAGATATCCTCTGAAGAAATACCGCTTATTTCCCGCCATACAATACAGCCGCCCTCCGCAGTCGTCAGGTTTTTCACCGCATGAAACGAAAAACAGGTGAAATCCGCAATCTGACCGCACTTTTTCCCGTCTTTCTCTGCTCCGAATGCGTGTGCCGCATCTGCCATTACCAGAATACGCCCGAATTTTTCCTGTACCGGATTTGCCGGACGAAAGTCTTTTCTCCGTTTTTCGGCAATCCGGAATACCCGCTCATAATCACAGATAACACCAGCAAAATCCACACATAGTATTGCTTTTGTTCTTGATGTGATATGTTCCTCCAGCGAATCATAATCCATCTCAAAGGAATCTTTTCCGGTATCAATCAAAATCGGCGCCGCACCAACGTGATAAACCACGCTTGCACTCGCCGTATATGTATAGGCAGGAACAATCACTTCATCACCCGGACCGATCCCGAAATAACGAAGCGTCATTTCCATACATGCCGTTGCCGAGTTCAGGCATACCGCCCGCTCCGTACGGCAAAATTCTGCAATCTTCTTTTCCAGTTCCTTGGTTCTTGGTCCGGTTGTAATCCAACCGGAACGAAGTGCCTCTGTTATTTCTGAGATTTCCTCTTCCCCGATATCCGGTTTAAAAAAAGGAATCGTTTTTCTTTGTTGGANNCTTTGTTCCACAATATCCCCCTAACTCCCTGCTGTCACTATTTTTGTATCTGCTTCAAACATCGCATGGCTTTCCATTACGCTGTCACGATATGTTTCGTCAAACAATATCACCTGAACATGCTCGGTATATAATCCTTCAATTAATGCATCCATATCATGAAAGCTTACGGTTTCAACCTCCGTACCGCATATCTCATTCGCTTTCTCCAGCGCAGTCCTGATTTCCTCCCCTGTCTGTTCAATATCTTCTAATACACCGAAGCGGTATTCCGCCAAATCCCCGACCGTTTTTGCCTGATTACCCGACAATACCAAAAAGGACACCGGACCTTCCGGTTTCTGAAAAGCAAAACCGTTCCTGTCCTCGTATGTAAAAAATCCATAGCAGGCAAAAAGGACAAATAAAACGGAAAACAAACCGGATAAAATACGCCCGATCCGCATACTCTTATCCGTAATTTGGCTGACAATCGTGTAAGCCAGTAAAAATACAGCCGTAACCGAAATTGTCATGATATACGCAAACGGCAGAAAATCAATCCATGCAATCAAAAAGACCGGACCTGCCGAAAGAAGCAATTGTATCAGTATCATTATAATGCTCAGTTTTTTTTCAAATAGTTTTTCCATGTTCATCCTCATTTCATTCACGATAAAATTTTATGGAGCAGACGTTTTGTAGATTTGCCGTCCAAATAACGAAAACTGTTTTCCTTAAAATCTTTTACCCGCTCCGAGTGTGTTTCACATTCACCGATTGCGCGAAGCAGTTCTTTTTCCGTACTCACCACTTCTCCCGGCACATAATCCGTGTAATCTTTGTAGAAGCTTCTTCCGTCCTTTTCAAATTTCTCATAATCATACGCATAAAATATGATTGGCTTTTCCAGCAGACAATATTCAAAAATGATCGAAGAATAATCTGTAATCAGCAAACCGGATACTGCCAAAACAGCAGCCGCTTCCGGATAATCCGAGAAATTACGTATTTTCCCCCGGTATCTTTTCAGCGAACCCTCTGGGAAATTTGCCGCAACATACGGATGCAGTCTTAACATCACAACATCATCCTCATGCAGTCCGTTCAGAAATACTTCTAAATTCATCCCCAGTTCCGGATTTTTCACCTGCTCATCCCGGAATGTAGGCGCATACAAAATCAACCTTTTCCCCGAAAGCTCCGGAAATCTTTGATAAAACCTTTCGGCTTTCTCTTCCATCCGTTTCTCATCCAAATACAAATCGCTCCGCGGCAGCCCCAGAACATATATATTCTCTTTGTCAATCCCGAAAGCCCCAGAATACTGTTCCTTTGTTTCATCCGAGTTCACGATCAGGTGTGTAACCCTCCGGTTTGCTTTCTGCTCCAGCTTTGCCAGATTTCCTGTGTTGACATCCAGTCCGAACTTCTTTACCGTCCCTNNAGGAGCTGTATTACTTTCGTGTGCCTTGAAAAGTGACAGTATGCCATCGGCAGGTAGATATTATCCAAAAAAACATATTCCGCCCTCGCCAGCCTGTAAGGCACCCCAATAAAAAAATGAAACGGATGCCGGATACTATCCTTTTTTGTAAGCAGATAAATCCGGAACATCTCTTTTTTACGCAAAGCCCTCATTACCGTTCCGATATTTCCGTCCGGATTGTCATCATGAGTCGCAATCATAAATAC
>DBDL01000057.1:0-1890 GCA_002293545.1 Lachnoclostridium sp. UBA933
AATGAAGTTAATTTATTGTTGTGGGCTAATAAATATAGTAATCCGCTCAGCTTATCTATCGGCTTCAAACCAATCAGTTTGTTATTGCTGACATCTAACGAAGTCAGCTTTGACAACTTCTCAATGCCGTTAAGATTGATTAATTTATTACCGGCAGCATCTATGGTTTCTAGGTTCAACAGATGTCCGACACCCTTAAGATTGGTTAATTCATTACTATCAGCACTTAAACTCTCCAAATTCAACAGATTCTCAATCCCGGATATCTCTTTTAATTGATTCCTTGAAATATTTATATATGTTAAGCTACGCAGAAACTTTGATGCCTTTCCCACACCTCCAATATCTGTCAATCTATTACTGTAAGCATCTAAATGTTTTAATTTCGTCAGATTCTCAATTCCGGATAACGTTTTCAATTGATTATGTGATACCCTCAAATGAGTCAGATTCGATAAATTATCAATTCCCTTTAATGATTTAATGGGTTCCTGCGTCATTCTTTCATAATGACTTGCATCCAGAAAAGTTATGCTCATGGCTTCATTTTTCGTAAAGTTTTCCTTATTGCTTTTTCCTAACTCCTTTTGTATCACACGGTATAAACCTTTATCCGGTATTCCTTCTTCTGTGTTTGGAATCACGTCATTATCGTCGGCAAATGAATCCGCAGGTAATACCAATGTGAAAACCAAAAGAACTAATAAAAGTCTTTTCATCATAATGTCAATTCCCCACTTTAAATCAATTAAAATAATTTGAGATTTTAAGATGCATGTTGTTCAGATAATTTATTTTTTAATCTGAAAGGTATGTGCAAACAACAATATCACTTTATTTTCTGCGGACTTTAAATTTAATCGTTTTCAAAATAACAGTACCCCAATCATAATGATAATGATCAAGTCCTGCCTGAAGTGTAAGCTTCTTTCCTCTCCATTTTTTCAGCTTTAGTTTTTTAAAGGTAAAAACACCCTTTTTATTTGCATATACGGTTTTCAGTCTTTTCCCGTTTGGCTTTTTCAACATAACAACCGCATTTTTATGTGTTTTACCGGTTATCTTTTTTGTTTTTACTGTAATTTTTTTGATGGTCTTTGGCTTTCTTATTTTTAATGTTTCCTTGACATTTTGAAATAACTTTTGAGTATCCAGCCAATCCACTTGTCTTAATAAATGAGTCGGGAGTTTATTATCAAATTCTTTCTCGGCTATTTTGTTATATAGAAATTGTGTTTCATCCCTTAGCAACTCCGTATGCTTCCTTAAATCCGGTAATTTCTTAATGTTATTGTTAGAGGCGTATAAACTTCTCAGTCTTTTTAAATTCTCAATTCCATTCAAGGAAATCAGGTTGTTATGATTTACCACTAGCCCCTCTATTCCAACTAATTTTTCAATTGGCTTTAAATTAACCAGTTTATTTCTTGATGCGTCGAATAACTCTAACTTTGAAAAATTTTCTATACCTGCAAGATTAGTTAATTTATTACCGGATATACTCAAGCTGTTTAAATTCGTTAGATTCTCAATTCCTGACAGAGTTGTTAGCTGGTTCATTGAAACATTTAAAAAAGCTAAGTTAGAAAGTAAATTTGATGTCTTTCCAATATCATTGAAATCCGTTAAATTATTTCCGTAGGCATTTAAGTTTTCTAATTTAGACAGCTTTTCAATTCCTGACAGCGTTTTTAATTGATTATTTGAAATATTTAAGTAAATCAAATTCGATAAATTGTCGATTCCCTTTAGTGATTTAATAGTAACTTTTGTAGTTATTTTATTATAACTTGCATCTAAAACAGTGATATTCATAGCTTCATTTTTTGTAAAATTTTCGCTTTCACTTTTCCCCAGATTTTTTAATATCACACGGTATAAACCTTTATC
>DBDL01000057.1:1899-4880 GCA_002293545.1 Lachnoclostridium sp. UBA933
TGAATCCGCAGGTAATACCAATGTAAAAATTAATATCAGTAATAAAAGTTTTTTTATCATAAAATTACTTCACCTCTCTCATTCAATTAAAAATATTTAAGGATTGCAAGATGCACGTTGTACAGGTGACAAATATGTATTACTTAATCCTCCGCCGGAACTTTTATTTACAAAATCTAATAATTTTATCTTGGCAAATGTATTGTTATATTTATCCATAAGTGCATAAATAACATCCCAATAATCTCCCGGTATATTCATTGTCATATAAGCCAAACTATAGTCCACCGCCTTTACTGCAACATCATATCTATTTCTTACATATGTCGCATCATCTGCTCTCGTTGTATGTGTAATTTCAGCACCTACCTTAGAATTTGATTTGATTTTTGTTCCATGTGCAAACATATCTGACAATATGTGCAAAGCGCATCCCCATAAAAAATATTTCTTATTATCAGCGTTTGTATTGGCATCTTTCCCATATTTTGCAGTTGTCAAAATACTGGACCAATATTTGTCGCCTATATATGTCGTGTTAATTTCTCCTACAATCCAACTGTATATGATACTATTTATCCCTTTTATTTGTGTATAATTTGTAAAAGAAGATGTGTTTCCGTATTTTAATGCTATTTTCGTTACCAATTCATATATTGCTAAANNGCTTCAATACCCTGACTTGTATGTATCCCATGCCATTCATTGTTATAACCAACTCTATTATCCCAACCAGAATTAAGATTATCAGGATAAACTGCACCCTCTTTTATAATATTGATAATTTTTATATCCGTAATCCCGCTAGAATTTTTACCGTCATTTACAATTTGGAGATGTGGGTTGTAATTCCATCTCCCCTCCGCATAAGCCCCGTCATGATTAATATATTCAAATGTTTCCGGCTGCGCCGTGTTTTCCGGTAAAGCTTCTTCTGCTGTTCCTTTCTTTTCATCAAAACTTTCAGAAAACCGTTCATACATATCAAATGCATTTTGGGCATCCATCAATCCGCAATCCTCCGAATTTTCAATGTTCTTAGAACTGTTAATCATCAATTGACGGATGAACTCATTCGATTTCGTCATATCCTTTTCCCATAACACAGATGCCACGCCTACCACATAAGGAACAGCAATACTTGTTCCGTGTGTGACCACACTTCCGTTAAAGAAACCCGCTGCTTTGATTTTTTCACCGGGAGCGGCAATATCTACCTCATCACCCATGTTGCTGAAAGATGAGATTTCAGATGCCGTATTTGTTGCCGCTACTGCCATCACTTCCTTGAATGCCGCCGGATACTCTACATCATCTGCATTGTTCCCGGATGCACTTACCATAAGTATATTGGCTTGATAGGCGTCTGAAACCGCTTTTTCTAAAGCGACAGAATAGACCGCCGTTCCAAAGCTCATATTTATGACAGCCATATCATTTTCAATGCACCAATAAATCCCCTCTATAATTCTGCTGAGCGGCGCTTTATTTTCCCCGTCCAAGACCTTAACCGAATAGATTTCTGCGTTCGGATTAATTCCCTGCACATTTCCCTCACTGTTCCCCGCAATAATACTGGCAATCCCTGTTCCATGCCCCGTAAAATCAATAAACATCGGCGAAACTTCTTTTTCCTCTTCGATCAAATTAACGGAACCGCTTAGATGAATCCCCGAAACAATATCAACCCCGGAATCTAGTACCGCAATTTTGGGTTTTATTGTACTCTCATTATCCGTAACAATATCTTCCGCATTGACCGCTTTGATACTCCATTCGTTTCCCTTGTTCTTCTCTCTTTCCTTTTTTGCCTTTGCCTCGGCTTTTTTAAACCGGTCGTATAATTTTGCCTTGCTATTTTCTTTCTCCGCTTTTTTATTGGCTGTCAGACTGATGTCTTTCTCAACAATGACTTCCTCATATTTTTCCTGTATCTTTTCTGCCGTCTGTTCCGTCATTTTGACCTTTTCAAATGGTTCATCAAAACTGCCGCCGCCGTTTTTCATAATAATGTAATCAGACCCTTGTTCATTTTTTGGTATTTCTTCTAAGATTTCTTCCATATCAATGCCGGACACTTTTTCTTTCCCTTGAACCAAAAAATAAATTTGCTCTGATTTCCCTGTTATCAGCGCCGTAATCAATAGGTATGTTATAAATTTTTTGATTTTCATATCGTCCTCCCCATCCTATGAATTGTTCATATTTCTGTCTGCTGCCGTTTCAATCCCCGCTTGTTTTCTTCCTTAAATAAACACAGTTTATCAAATCACTCCATTTTCGTGCCTGTAAAACACGCTAATTTCCTATAATCCTGCTTCACAATAGATTCATGTAATTTATATTTATTTTAAGCTATTTTATTGTATAAAACAAGTAATTATATCATGTACTTTTCGACATAATACGACATTTCGATTTTTGAAATTCTAGTATGAAACGACATAAAACTGTCATTTCATATAGCTCCTCCGGATTATTTTACTTCTGCACAAATAAAAAAACAGTTTAAACTTATATAACCCGTTCAAATCTGCTTTTTTCTTTCCATTCCGATTGCGATCCATTCTCTCTGCTGCAATATATTTATGGTTATAATACCTGACAACCAGACAAGCGCTTCCCATGCTCGTGTACCCAATCCGCTAATCGGTTTTCAAAACCTCGCTGAGCTTCAGTCCCTCATTCCGTTCCAATGCCGTCTGTACGCCCCACGGATGGGTAAATAACAGGATGGGATTGTCTTTCATATCTTTTACCTTTTTAGTATCGGAGGTTACCGACAGAGCGGACACATCCATTTCTTTGTTTTCAATCCATCGGATATGGTGGTATGAAAGCTGCTCCATTCTTATTTCTACATTGTATTCCGATTTCAGGCGGTATTCCAATACTTCAAATTGCAGAACGCCGACAACCCCGACAATGATTTCTTCCATTCCGGTATTCAGTTCCTGAAAAATCTGAATCGCACCTTCCAA
>DBDL01000057.1:4910-12498 GCA_002293545.1 Lachnoclostridium sp. UBA933
GGTGCGAATGTCGGGATTCCCTCAAACCGAATATCCTTCCCGCAAGTACATATCGTATCCCCAATCGAAAAAATCCCCGGATCAAATACCCCGATAATATCCCCGGCATATGCTTCGGTTACATGCTTCCGTTCACTTGCCATCATCTGCTGCGGCTGGGACAGCCGGATTTTTTTGTTCCCCTGGACATGCATAACCTCCATGCCGGCTTCAAATTTTCCGGAACAGATTCGGATAAATGCAATCCGGTCACGGTGCGCTTTGTTCATATTTGCTTGTATTTTAAATACAAACGCCGAAAAATCCCCGGAAAACGGATTGATTTCTTCCCCCTTTGATTTTCTCGGAAGCGGTGACGTCGTCATTTCCAAAAACCTCTGTAAAAACGGTTCGACACCGAAATTTGTCAAAGCAGAACCAAAAAAGACAGGTGATAACTTGCCGTCCCGGATTTTATCAAGGTCGTATTCATCACTGGCACCGTCCAATAGTTCGATTCCCTCTGTCAGGATATCATGGTTCTCTTTCGTAATCAGCTCATCCAGATTTTCATCACCCAGCTTGGCGTCAATGGATTCGGCTTTCTGACCGTTATCCGAGGCAATAAAGCGTGTGATGGTTTCACTGGACCGGTCATAAACACCCTGAAAGCTCTTTCCGGAACCAATCGGCCAGTTAATCGGACATGTCCGGATTCCGAGTACGGTTTCAATTTGGTCAATCAATTCAAAAGGGTCCATTGCTTCACGGTCCATTTTATTGACAAATGTAAAAATAGGAATCCCTCTCATGACACATACTTTAAACAACTTGATTGTCTGTGCCTCCACGCCTTTGGAACCGTCCACGACCATGACCGCGGAATCCGCCGCCATCAAGGTACGGTACGTATCTTCGGAAAAATCCTGATGTCCGGGTGTGTCTAAAATATTGATACAGCAATCATTATAATTAAACTGGAGTACGGAAGATGTTACGGAAATCCCTCTTTCTTTCTCAATTTCCATCCAATCCGACACCGCATGTTTGGCGGCTTTCCTTCCCTTGACGGAACCTGCCAGATTGATGGCGCCGCCATAAAGCAAAAACTTCTCCGTCAATGTCGTTTTTCCGGCATCCGGATGAGAGATAATGGCAAATGTCCTGCGTTTTTCAATTTCATTTTTGTATTGGTTCAATGTGATTCCTCCGTATCAAGATGATACACCAGTTTAGCATAAATGATTTGTATTTACAACTTTTTTGTATTTTTGAAAGAATAACATTGACAGATGCAAAACATAGTATTAAGATATAGTTGTAGTGGTTATTAAAACTACTTGTCGAAATAAATGAATAATTGACGAAAGGAACAGAATATTATGGATAATAGTGTCAACAATTTAGAAGCGCTCACTTTCGTAAAGGAGAAAAAACATAAAATCAGTTTGCCGGATTATACATTAGGCGAAGAACTTGTCAGTTCCATCTCACACGGATTGGGTGCGGTTTTTGGAATCGTTGCGTTGATATTATGTGTTGTGAAGTCCGTCGGCGCCGGAGATGCTCTCGCCATTGTAAGCGGCTGTCTGTACGGTTCTATGCTGATTTTATTATACAGTATGTCAACGATTTATCATGCTTTGAAACGTAATATGGCAAAGCGTGTTTTTCGCGTATTCGATCACTGTACGATTTTCCTGCTGATTGCCGGAACCTATATTCCGATTGTACTCGTCGGTATCGGCGGTTTTTGGGGATGGATATTTTTTGGAGTCGTGACCGGCGCCGCGGTGCTTGGTATCGTTTTAAATGCCATTGATGTCGAACGCTTCCGTATCTTCTCCATGATTTGCTATCTTGCCATGGGATGGGTCATTGTATTTGGCTCCCGTCTGCTGGCAGCCGCACTTCCCAGCGACGGTATTGTCTTTTTGATAACCGGCGGAATCGTATACACGCTTGGCGCCGTACTGTATGCCCTTGGAAAAAAGAAAAAATATCTGCATTCCATATGGCACTTTTTCGTTTTAGGCGGCAGTGTTTTGCATTTTATCGCGATTTACGGATATGTGCTTTAATGGAAACGGCGTTTCCCAGTATTTCAAAATACTTGGGAAACGTCTTTTTACAGCAATCGGGATCCAGTATTTCAATCCCCTCCCTCATACATCCGATCAATGAAAATGCCATTGCCATACGATGATCCTCATATGTCCTGATTTTTGCCGGCTTGATTTCACCGGGAACAATCACCAGTCCGTTTTCACTTTCTGTCACCTCAATCCCCAACCGGTTCAGCTCTGACGAAACCGCCGATAACCGGTCTGACTCCTGTCCCCGGATATGCCCTACGTTTCGTATGACTGTCTTTCCTTTTAAAAAGGGCGCCATGGCGGCGAGTGTCATGGTTTGGTCGGAAAAGTCACTCATATCTATGTCCACACCATTCATTTCCCCATTCTCAGGTCCTGTGACATTCAGTCCTTCCGGTCTTTCATCAACCGTACACCCCATTTGCTCCAATAAGGCAACAAACCTGATATCCCCCTGCATTGATTTGCGGGAAACATTCCTTACCGTAACGCTTCCGCCGGTCAGTGCGGCAAGTGCATAGAAGTAACACGCCGACGATATGTCCGGCTCGATTCGGTATTCCTTTCTTTGTAAACAACGGCTGGCGGGAACCTCATACAGGCAATCCGATTTTTTGCGGATCGTCACCCCAAAGCTCTCCATCATTTGCTCGGTAATTTCTACGTACGATTTTGCCGTCCGGTTTCCGGTCAGACGAATCATGAATTTATTCTTTCGGGTTACCCCTGTCATCAGGAGGGCACTCAAAAACTGACTGCTCTGGTCAATATTCAGCGGAACCTCTTTGATATCCCGTTCCGTATAACCTGCCAGATAAAAGGGAAAACAATACGGCTTCCCGCGGTACCCTATCCTTGCGCCGAGAAGCTCTAAGGCTTCCAATAAAGGTTTCATCGGACGGCTTTTCATCTGCTCCGACGAATCCATATAAAAACTGCCGCCGGATAAGGCGAGCATTGCCGTAAGGAATCTTGCCGCCGTTCCGGCACTTCCGACATTTATCTCCGCATTTTTTACCCTTTCAAGCGGAATTCTCTTTCCGATCAGCGTCGTATGATTTTCCTTATCCGGTTCCATCCGATATCCCAAAGTTTTTAATGCATTTACGAACACCTCTGTGTCACTGCTGTAAACTGTCCCATGAAGCAAGGTATCGTTTTCCGACAGAGCCGCCAAAAGCAGCGCCCGGTTCATGATACTTTTGGAGCCCGGAACCTCCGCCGTAAACTCCGGGGGGGTTTTTACCGGTTTTATCTTTATACCGTTCACAATTCTTACCTTCCATCCTGTTTATTTGAATCATCAGATTCATATTACATCAGCCGGGGATAAAACACAACCGGTTTTTACCGGCGGCAGCCAAAAATGTAACCGGGTAACGGACTGCCAACGTTTTTCCGAAAAAACAATTCCTTTACTTGAAAAAAAAAATAGTTTCGTGTATAATGCAATTATTGCTTAAATAGAGAAAGGAAAAAATATTATGTCATTAACAACTACCAAAAAAATGTTTCAAAAAGCGTATGAAGGCGGTTATGCAATCGGGGCTTTCAACGTAAATAACATGGAAATCGTGCAGGGAATCACCGAGGCTGCACAGGAACTTGGATCGCCGGTCATTTTACAGGTAAGTGCGGGCGCACGCAAATATGCCAGTCATACTTATCTTATGAAATTAGTCGAAGCGGCAGTAGCCGATACCGATGTGTCCATTGCTCTGCATTTGGATCACGGTGCCGATTATGAAATCTGCAAAAGCTGTATTGACGGCGGATTTACCTCTGTTATGATTGACGGCAGTCACCACAGCTTTGCCGACAATATCAGTCTGACCAAAAAAGTCGTAGAATATGCCCATTCCAAAGGCGTTACCGTGGAGGGAGAACTCGGTCAATTAGCAGGCATTGAAGACGATGTCAATGTATCTGCCGAAAATGCTTCTTATACACAGCCGGAACAGGTTGAAGAATTCGTAAACAAAACAGGAGTGGATTCTCTTGCTATCGCCATCGGTACAAGCCACGGCGCTTTTAAATTCAAACCGGGTCAGAAACCCGAACTTCGTTTTGATATTTTAGAGGAAGTTTCCAAAAGACTTCCGAACTTCCCAATTGTACTGCACGGCGCCTCCAGTGTTCCGCAGCAGTTTTTGGAAGAAATTAACCAATTCGGCGGAAATATGCCGGGAGCCATCGGTATTCCGGAAGACATGCTTCGTCAGGCTGCCAAAAGCGCCGTATGTAAAATCAACATTGACAGCGATATCCGTATGGCAATGACAGCGGCAATCCGCAAACATCTTTTCGAGCATCCCGATCATTTTGATCCGCGTCAGTACCTTCTCCCTGCACGTCAGGCAGTAAAAGATATGGTATCACATAAAATGCGCAATGTACTCGGCTGCGAAGGTAAGGAGTGATCGTGTGAAACAGAATATGATTGTAGGACAAAGCGGCGGACCGACCGCCGCAATCAACGCCAGCCTTGCCGGAGTCATCCGTCAGGCGATGCGCAGCAAAGAAATCGGTGAAGTTTACGGTGCATTGAACGGAATCGAAGGACTTCTTGACCGTCATATCATTGATTTGCGCAAAAGTATAAAAGATACGGAAGATTACAGCCGTCTTATGGCTACGCCGACAATGGCACTCGGTTCCTGCCGTTACAAATTACCGCAGGCACCGCACGACGACTATGAAAAGATATTAAAAATATTCAAAGACTATGGAATCGGTTACTTTTTTTACATCGGCCGCAACGATTCGATGGACACAGTAAAACAGCTTTCCGCTTATTTTAAGATGAAAGGCGAAAACATCCTGTGCGTCGGCGTTCCCAAAACAATTGATAATGATTTGCCGAAAACCGATCACACACCCGGTTTCGGTTCTGCCGCCAAATACATTGCCGGTTCGATTGCCGAACTCGCACTGGACTCATCTGTCTATGACATGTTTAATGTTGTCATTGTGGAGATTATGGGGCGAAATGCCGGATGGCTGACCGCTTCCGCCGCTCTCGCAAGAGAATCGGGCTGTGCGGCGCCGCAGCTGATCTACCTGCCGGAAACACCGTTTGATCCGGAGGCTTTTATTGAAAAAGTAAAATCCTATTCCAATGAAAATCGTCCTCTGATTATCGCAGTATCAGAAGGCATTAAGACAAAAGACGGCGAATATGTGAGTGCATCGGGAGCTGTCAAAGACTCTTTCGGTCATGTTATGCTCGCCGGAACCGGCAATCACTTAAAGGAATTGATTAAAGAAAAAATAGGCTGCAAGGTGAGAAGCATTGAGTTTTCAACACTGCAGCGTACTGCCGGGCATTACGCTTCGGCTACGGATATCGAAGAAGCCGCAAAGATCGGAGAAGAAGCCGTTCTTGCCGCCATCCGCGGGGAAACCGGTGTTATGATGATTTTTGAGCGGGTTTCTGACTCTCCTTACCTGACAAGATGCAGTACGGTTCCCATTGAAGAATGTGCCAACCTGGAAAAGACCGTCCCAAGCGAATGGATTATAGACAGCTGTGACGTCAGCGAAGATATGATGAATTATCTTCGTCCGCTTGTCATCGGTCATGCCAAGGTCTATGAAAAGGGCGGAATGCCGTCTTATCTTTCACTGGACAAGACAATTGCAGTAAAGTAATCTGTCCGCGCATTCAAGACAATTCTTATAAGAGAAAATTCAATATTATACTTAAGTGANNAGAATTCCTGCGTTGTATGCGCCGCTTTCGTGTGTGTAAAACACGCTCAAGACTTTCTATTCAAAGATTTTTATCCCCTGCTTTGTGCAATCCACTACTTTTTGTTCAATTACATTGAGCAGATCAAGCATCTTGCTTGACAGTCTTTCTGTTTCCGTATATACCGCTCCCGCCGTGTCTTTATCCTGTTTATGTATCGCCGCGATTGCGCTGTCGCCTTTTCGGTGAAAATCACTGTGCAGTTTATCAATACGTTTCCAGTCATCCGAAACTGCGGGATGTTCTATATTCAGTATCCCGTAGACATGTCCGAATGCACACTTATGCGAATCGGTCTGCAAAGGCATAATTTCCATAGAATCCACCATCTTTTTCAATTTCCCAAGCCATCCGATATGCGCAGCTTTTGCTTTTTTCACCATATCCACCAATTCGTCATTGGTTACCGCATGTTCCCCGGAAAGGAGTCCTCTGTACATACCGTGCATCATCTTGTCAAATCCGTCGTCAATCGAATTAATCCCCTTCACAATCTCCAAAGTTTTTTCCGCACCCTCATAGACAACTTTTGTAGCGGCAGACAAATTTTCCGCATCACTTGCAGAAGCTTCCATGGCATGATTGATTTCTGCGGCAGATACTTTAATGCTTTCAATTTCCGCCGACATATTGTTGATTTGATTTGTCACTTTATTAAGCCCCGTAATATTATTCCCTATTGTCTGAGAAACGGTATCTATCATCTCATCCATTTCATTGGTCGATTGAATTGCCTGGGATACGCTTGACTTTCCCGCATTGGCAGCATCATAAATACGCTGCATAAATTCTTTCATTCCCTCCAAATTTTCTTTTGTGCTGTCAGATAAGGTTCTTATCTCGTCGGCAACAACCGCAAATCCTTTTCCCGCTTCTCCTGCTCTCGCCGCTTCAATCGCTGCATTTAAAGCCAATAAATTTGTTTGGTTAGCAATAGATTGAACACTTTGCACCACATTATCAATCTCGTTCGTTAATGAAACCAATTGTTCAATCTTTTCATTCATATCATTGGTACTGACAACAACATGTTCCTTTAATTCGGCCACACTTTCTATCAGCCCGCGGCTTTCCTCATTCTGCTTTGATAATTCCGTCGATTCCCCCATCAGCTCTTCAAAATGTTCTGCTGTTGCTTCAATGGTTTCTTTCACTACATTTACGGTTGCCGTTGTTTCCTGAATGACGGATAAGTTTGAATCGCTCACACCTTCCATTTGCTTTACCGCATTCATGGAATCATTAGAAAAATGCTTAATCTCAAGGCTAAAATTGCTAAGCGCACTTGTCAAATCCAGCGCTTCCTTTGATGCCTTTGCCATCCGCTCCTCATTCTCCAGTAATTCTTTTACTTTCCCTTCATCTTCCTTTTTCCCCTTAAACATTGCAGTTTTCCTCCTGACATCATTATCATTGAACTCTTATTTTCGGATTCAATATTGTTATCATCCCTTTGATTTGTTTATTATGTCAATATTTTAACAAGGAAATTCCCTTTTGTAAAGTATTACCTTATTATTTTTTTCTGTTTTAAAAAATTATATTGTTTATTTATATATATCTAAGGAGGCTGAGATTGATGCAGGCACATGTCATCATCTGAAAGTCAGTCGGTAATATGCGCTGCGGGACATTTTTCTTATGTCAATCATATACCTTTTCATTCACTATAAATATTTCTTCATGAAATAACGTTTATGGCTGGGAGGTCCCTCCAGCGCACCGAAACCGGTATAGCCTTTCTTGATATAAAAATCCTTTG
>DBDL01000011.1 GCA_002293545.1 Lachnoclostridium sp. UBA933
AAACGCGCCCGCCTAAGTTCCGCATATTCGGAATAAGCTTACTTCATATTTCCGATACGGAGTGTCTTTCCTAACGGAGCTAAAATTTTCAGAACGGTATCAATGGTAGGATTTGTTGTCCCCTTTTCCATTCTTGCAATAACCGGCTGCTTCACACCGCTCATTTCCCCAAGCTTCTTTTGACTGATTCCTTTTTCTTTTCTCGTTTTAATAATCTCCCCGATAAGTGCTACTCTTAAATTGCTTTCTGCGATTTCCTCCGGCGTAAAGATGTCTTGACGCACATCTTTCCAATTACTTCCTATTGCTTTATTCATGATTCATTCCCCTTTCAATCAGATCCGCTAATTCCCTTTTTGCCTGTTCCATTTCGTGTTTCGGTGTTTTTCGTGTTTTTTTCATAAAATGGTGCAGTAGTATGTAACTGCCCTCAACCCAGCAGACAAAGAATATTCTGTTTCTCAGTGGGCGAAGCTCCCATATACCGTCACCTAAGTGCTTAACATAAGGTTCTCCCGCCTGCGTTCCATATTCACTCAGTACCTGGATATAGTCATTTATTTTGTTTAGTTTTATACGACTGTCTTTGTCATTCTTTTCTGCCAATTCCTTCATATACTCAAGAATCGGTTCCTCTCCTTTTGTATTTTTGTAAAAATATACCTCGTGCAAATTCATTTGCCTCCTTTATCATTTATTATACACAAAAGTTATCGTCAAGTCAATAACTTTTGAGTTATTTATTATTATTTTTTCTTAGTGGGAATCGAACTGCGATAACAGCGGAATATAATACTCATTGAATAAAAGATATAAGATAAGATTGATTACTCATTGGATAAAAATTATAAGACAAGACTGATTGCTTATCGGATAAGAAATATAAAGTAAGATTAATTGCTCATTGGATAAAATATAAGGCAAGATTAATTGCTCATTGGATAAAAATATAAGATAAAATTGATTACTCATTGAGTAGATAATATGATTTAAAATAAGTTGCCCATTGAATCATGAACAGCACCAAATGATAAATAACAAAACCAAATTATTCCTCTATAAAATCTATGCATTTCCGGTTTTTCGTTGCCGGTCTGACAAGCTCTGTTGCCGCCTTGACATGCTCCGGATGAATCTGATATCCCTCCAATGCTTCCTTCGTCGTAAATGTGCTGTCAAGCATAAGCTCCGCATTACTGGAAGGAAGGGAATTCAAATGTACTTGAATGGAAACCAGTCCTTCAATATGATGGATCAGGTTTTCTAAACCTTGTTTTATTTCTCTTCCTTTTTCTTCCTTTTGTTCATCGGTAAAACCATCTGCAAAATCCCAAAGTATAATATGCCGTACCATAAATTCCTCCTATTATCTTTATATTTATCATCCTGCGCACATCTTTTGCGTATCATTCCTCAATATTTGTGCGCAGGCACAAACTCGCACCGCCTTTTTCAAAAGCATCGTGAAACGTTTTTGTTCACACTATCATCCTACCCCGATTTCCCCCAGTTCTAAATATCTTAAATATGCGCCGTATGTCATTGTAACCGCACTGTCCCCGCTGCCAATTACAACCGTACTGTTCAGCATATCCTTTTCCGTAGCATCTTGGGCTTTCGGTGCCGTATCCTCTTTTTCTCCGGAATCTTTTACTATCCTGTCCGGCACCTCCACTCCCTCTTTTAAATAGCGGTTTACAATCTTTACATAGTTCTGCGTTTCTGAATACGGGGGGATTCCGTTATATTTACGAACCGCACCGCCTCCGGCATTATAAGCTGCCACTGCATAATCCACATTTCCGTTGAATGCTTTCAAATGACCCGCAAGATATTTGGCACCTGCCATAATATTCTGCCTTACATCATAGGCATCCGTTACCCCAAGCTCCTTTGCCGTAGCCGGCATCAACTGCATAATTCCCTGTGCGCCTTTTCCGGAAGTGGAACCCGGATTAAAATTCGATTCTGCTTTTGCGACGGCTGCCAATAGATCGTAAGATATATTATATTTTTCTGCCGCTTCTCTAAAAATCGACTTTAGCGTTGATTCTCCGCTTGCTGCCGCAGATGTATTATTTTCTGCGTCCGTTTTTTCGGGTACACGGGATACGGATTCTTCAAGTACCTTAATAAACGGCGTTATTGTTGTCTTTTTGGGTTTAACATTGCTTGTGACGAGATTATTTGACGCAGTTACATCTGAAACACTCTGTATCATCGTATCCTCACCTTTCCATTATGATTGACTCTCCGTATTTTCTGCAATGCACTTATTATAACTGATTCTTCGTATTGCATTCATGACGATTCCACAGCTTAAAATCCAGAGTATGATGGTATATATCCCCGACATTTCCCCGTACTGCTCCGCTATCCATCCCAAAACAAACGAGGCTCCGTTAAATACCATGTGTACGACTGACGTATACCAAAATGTCTTTGTTTTCTCGTAAAGAATACATAGTAAAAATCCTACGAAAAAAGTATAAATCCCCTGTACTACATTCATATGATAAACGGCAAACATCAAAGATGCTATGGCAGCGGCAGAATAAACAGAAAAACCTTTCCGCAAAACACGATATATCATTCCCCTGAATAGTAATTCTTCTGCAACCGGTCCGATAATCACGGCATAAATTATGAGAAGAAACAGTGAACTGTCCTTACTGAATACCGTATCTACCATATTGGTATAATTCTCAATCCATTTCGGCGTAATCAGATAAATAACAACGATGACTGCATTAATCACAAATTGCATGAAGAACCCAATCAATACCGCCATAAAAAGATTTGTCCGGGTCATTGCCCCGCGTATCGGATATTTTACTTCTTTTTTCGATGAATGCAGATACCACGGAATAAAGACAATCAATAAAACCTCAAAAAATACCAAAGTAATAATCATTCTGACATTGCTGTCGTTGACAATACGCACTAATTCATTCTGCATATCCGTTATATTGTAATCATTTGTTAAAAGCAATATGGCACTGATAATACTCCCCGCTATAAATGATATACCAAGTAACGCCACGATTGCAATCAGCAAGTATAAAAGCGATTGAAACAACGATTTGACTCTATTTGCTTTCAATAATATTCCTCCTATGAACTTTCCGTAATCTATTCTATCACATTTACGGTAAAAAAGAAATACAAACTTGCAATCGGGGGAAAAAACAGTTAAAATAAACTCTGTATATTATACATATGCAATACTTTACTATTTGTACAAATTATTGTTTCAGCAGGAGGAACACATGAAATTATGGGGCGGACGGTTTACAAAGGAAACCGATCAATTGGTGCATCAATTCAATGCATCCATATCTTATGACCAAAAATTTTATAAACAGGATATATCAGGAAGCATTGCACATGTTACAATGCTGGAAAAACAAGGGCTTCTCACCGAAAAAGAAAAGGATATCCTCATCGGAGGTCTTACCGGTATATTAGAGGATATTCAGAGCGGAAAACTGATGATAAGCACCGAATATGAAGATATACACAGCTTTGTGGAAGCAACACTGATCAGCCGGGTTGGAGAAGCAGGGAAAAAGCTTCATACCGGACGGAGCCGGAATGACCAAGTTGCACTGGATATGAAGTTATTTATCCGGGATGAAATCTCTGAAATCGAGCATTTGCTGAAAAATCTGCTGTTCACGATACACCGCATTATGAAAGAAAATATTTCCACCTATATGCCGGGGTTTACTCATTTGCAAAAAGCACAGCCGACTACGGCGGCGCATCATTTTGGCGCTTACTTTGAAATGTTCCGGCGCGACCGCGGCCGTCTGCGGGACATCTGCGACCGGATGAATTATTCGCCGCTGGGTTCGGGAGCTTTGGCAGGGACAACTTATCCGCTGGACCGGGACTACAGCGCTTCATTAATGAAATTTGACGGACCTACGCTGAACAGTATGGATTCGGTTTCCGACCGTGATTACTGCATTGAGCTGTTAAGTGCCTTATCCATTATTATGATGCACCTCAGCCGCTTCTGCGAAGAAATTATTATCTGGAACTCCAATGAATACCGTTTTATCAACATCGACGATTCCTATTCAACCGGCAGCAGCATCATGCCGCAAAAGAAAAATCCGGATATTGCCGAATTGGTTCGCGGAAAAACCGGACGGGTTTACGGAGCATTGATGTCGCTGCTGACAATGCTAAAGGGGCTTCCGCTTGCTTATAACAAGGATATGCAGGAGGANNCTTTTGATTCCATTGATACGACAAAGAGCTGCATTGCCTTGTTTACCGGTATGATTGATACTATGACTTTCAATAAGGAGAATATGGAGAACAGTGCCAAGAACGGCTTTACCAATGCAACCGACGCCGCGGACTATCTGGTGAATCACGGGACAGCGTTCCGTGACGCACACGGCATCATCGGAAAATTAGTCCTTATCTGTGAGGAAAAAAAAATATCACTTGATGAATTGAGCTTGGAAGAATACCAGAAAGTCAGTCCCGTTTTTGAGCATGATATTTATGAGGCAATATCTATGAAAACATGTGTGGATAAAAGAAATACAATCGGCGCACCGGGTCAGACTGCTATGCAGCAAATCATTGAACTGAATGAACGTTATTTGGAGTCCTGAGCCGGAATGATCTCTATTTGCATACGGTCGTAAGAAAGGGAAATTCCGTTTTCAGCAAGCACTTCCCTGATTTCATCCATCAATTGAACCCGCAGGTTCCAATATTGATCGGTTTCCGCCCAAATACGAATTTCAAGGATTACCGAATTATTTTCATAGCTTTGTATCAAAATATCCAATGGCTGGTCTTTTCGGATCATCTCGTTTTTTTGAAGCAAACACCCTAATACTTCTCTTACTTTTTGTATATTTTCCCTGCCGTCAACGGGAACCGTCAAATCAAGACGTCGGATTGGTTCGCTTGTCAGATTAATAATATCCGAATTTGCTAATTTTCCGTTTGGCAAAACAATTTTCCGGTTATCTGCGGTCAGCAGTGTCGTATATATAATATCAATATTTTTTACGGTACCCTCTTTATCATCAACGGCAATATAATCGCCAAGCACAAAGGGTTTGGCTGTCATCAGCAGTACCCCTCCCGCAAAATTTGACAAACTTCCCTGAAGAGAAAGACCGATTGCCAAACCGACCGAGCCGACAACTGCTATCACGGTGCTTGCTTCCAATCCGATGCGCATAGCTGCCATAATATAAAGAAAGACATAGCATACTGCTTTCAGAACCGACAGCAAAAATTTTACGACACCTTCGTCCATACGGGAGCGTTCCATACTTTTTCTTACATATTTAAGCAAAAGCTTTATGATGCGATGTCCGAGCAGTAGAATGACCAATGCGATAAATAATGACATCAAAAATGTCATCAACTGAGGAACCTGTTCTTCCGACCAAGCCTTCAATGCATCAATATATTCCACACGCTCACCTCGCTTTCGGACGGTACGGTATATGGGTACAAGAAAATACTGTCATTCCCAATCCGGGCAGCCTGCACTCAATGGAATTCGCTTTCCCGTCACATTTTATCGGCTTTGACTGCTTCACACGCGGGTTGACCATCCCTTCGCCGCCGAACCGCAAATCGTCACTGTTGAAAATCTCCTTGTATTTACCGGCAAAAGGCACACCCACCTTAAATTTCTGATGCGCTGCCGGTGTAAAATTACAGAGAATCAAAAGCGTTTCTTCCGCAGATTTTCTGAGAAAGGCAATCACACTGTTATCGGCGTCCAGCATACTGACCCATTCAAATCCTTTCGGCAGATAGTCATCTGCATACATAGCCGTATGTTCTTTATAGAATTTAAAAAGTTCTTTTACGTATGTCATTAATTTTGCATGAGAGGAATGCTCCTCCGGAAGCTTCCAATCAATCTGCGTATCCTCATTCCATTCGGATTTCTGCCCGAACTCCTGTCCCATAAACAATAATACTTTACCCGGATGACCCGCCATAAAACCGTATGTGAGCCGCAGACCCGCCAATTTATCTTTTTCACCGCCCGGCATTTTCTGGTATAAAGAACCCTTTCCGTGAACAACTTCATCATGGGATAAGACAAGTATATAGTTCTCAGAGTAATGGTAAACCATGCTGAATGTCAGCATACCGTGCCGTCCCTTGCGGAATAACGGATCTGTCCTTATATATTCCAAATAATCATTCATCCATCCCATATTCCATTTAAAATCAAACCCCAGCCCGCCATCTTCCAAATCTCCGGTAATCTTCGGCCATGATGTCGATTCCTCCGCTATCATCAATGTCCCGTCTTTTCTCTTTTTCACAATGGAATTCAGATGCTTTAACATCTCTTCCGTTTCCAGATTCTCGTGACCGCCATACATATTTGCAACCCATTGACCGTCGCTTTTTCCGTAATCCAAATAAAGCATAGAGGCAACCGCATCAAACCGAAGCCCGTCAATATGATATTTGTCCAACCAAAACAGGGCGTTGGCAATTAAAAAGTTACTCACCTGCGGACGTCCGTAATTATAAATCAGCGTTCCCCAATGAGGATGCTCACCTTTTCTCGGATCCATATGCTCATATAAACACGTTCCGTCAAACCGTGCCAAACCGTGTTCGTCTTTCGGGAAATGAGCCGGAACCCAATCCAATATCACACCGATTCCTGCTTCGTGCAGCGAATCAATAAAAAACATAAAATCATCCGGTGTTCCGTACCGCGAGGTCGGCGCATAATAACCCGTCACTTGATATCCCCAGGAAGCATCGAACGGATATTCCATAACCGGCATACATTCCACATGGGTAAAATTCATCTTCCGGCAGTGCTCAATCAGCAACGGTGCCAATTCCCGGTAGTTATAAAAATCATCGTTATCTTTCTTAAAGGAACCTAAATGAACCTCATAAATAACCATCGGTTCTTTCTCAAATTTCTTTTTCTTACGCTCCGCCATCCATATATCATCGTTCCACTCATACTTTTCGATATCCCAGATAACACTGGCGGTATCCGGACGCAGTTCCGAATAATTCCCATAGGGGTCAGCCTTCAGCTTAACGACTCCCTGTCTGCCTCTCACTTGATATTTATAGATATCCCCTTCTTCTAAATCCGGTATAAACAATTCAAAAATACCGGACTCACCCAGCCGCCGCATCTGGTTTTTTCTGCCGTCCCAAAAGTTAAAATCACCGACCACGCTAACCGAAATAGCATTGGGCGCCCATACGGCAAATAATACCCCTTCTGTCCCGTTTAATGTCATCCGGTGCGAACCCATCTTCCGGTAGATAGAATAATGGATTCCGTTTTGGAATTGCAGCATATCCTTCGGGGTAATCACCGGAGCCTCGTTAAAACACTCCGACATCGTAACACTGCCTTCGGAATAGGTTATGTGATACTGGTATTTCGGAATATTTTTATAGGGAAGAAGTACGGCAAAAAAATCTTCCTCCATTTTAACCATCGGAACCGATTCTTTCTTTTTGGTTAAAACAACCGATACTTTTAATGCATCCGGAAAATAACAGGTGATTAAAACTTTCCCTTTTACAAGCTTTGCCCCCAGCACATTGTGCANNCCAAGTTTGGCCAGTCCATATACTGCTCTAACTCATTTTTCATAATCTTCTCCATTTCCGCATCTTCGTATGTTTCCCTTTATTCATTATACCAAGGCTTCCCGTCTTCCGGGTAAGCTGTTTCTTGTTTCGGCATATATTTTTTCAATAAGTATTCCATCGGAAACGTATACNNACAAAAGCTGCCCGGAACAAGTAACAAAAGTATCGGGAAATTAATGATAACAATATAATATCCTACAAAAAAGGCAAGCAAAACAATCGCCAATAACACGACGGTAAACAGTATATGACGAAAAGCCATATATAACGCCAGTCTGAGTATCCTAAGCGCACTCATATCAAAGCGGGATAACAAAGGATAAATATAACAAAGCAGGCATGTCAGAATAATCAGTATTCCTAAATACGCCCCGTACAAATACCCGCCGCCTGATTCGCCGGACACCGTCACATAAAGGTTAAATGCCATTAAAATATAAACTGCCGAAGTAACCACGCCCAGTACAACGGCTGTCTTAAAGTTTAGCTTGAAACAGTCGAAAAACTCCGACCACACATAACCGCGTTCTTTCCGGAGCACCTTGATGCCGGTATAGTAAAGTGCCGTTGTCGCCGGTCCGATTGTAATAACCGGAATACAAAACAATACATATAAAATCCCAAGCCAGCCGATATCAAAAATCTTTCCTAATACTTTCATTACCGGATTACTGCTGTCAAACAAACGATTCATAGTTTCTCTCCCATTCTTGTACGTGGATTCTTCCGATACACCGATTTTGGATTCCGGGTATCCGAAAAATACAAAATGTATTTATCCTGCTTCATTATATCCGATGAATAAATAAACCGCTGCGAAGCTTTGGTTCAAACCACGTGGATTTCGGCGGCATCAGCTTTTCATGATCCGCAACATCAAATAATTCCGTAATGGAGGTTGCATACAGAGAAAAGGCAATGCACATATCGGTATCCGCTCTTTTCT
>DBDL01000152.1:0-206 GCA_002293545.1 Lachnoclostridium sp. UBA933
ATAAAAAATCCGGCCGCAGATAATGCTGAACAAAACCGTATACACGCATATCATCGGAAATATCTTGGATTTTAAAACTTTTTTCACCGTTTCAGTTAAGGTTATCAGCATTGTTATTCTCTCCTTTCGGGTAAGCCAGCTTTTTCTCTAATAAAAAGATAAGCCGGCAAAGAACTAACGCAACAATGAATGTGTAAATCAATTAG
>DBDL01000152.1:252-563 GCA_002293545.1 Lachnoclostridium sp. UBA933
AATCTGCGATGCCAACAAGGATTGCCGGAACCAAGTATTCATCCGTGTAGTATATTTTCCGCCAATGACCGACTACAAAACCAATCAGCATATAAATAAACGCATACAGACCGATGACGGTTCCGAATTGCATGTCCAGCATAAGTCCGCAGATAAACCCTGTTATCAGTCCCTCACTCCGGCCGCGGAGATAGGCAATCGAAACCGTTAAAATCAGCAGTAAATTCGGTACGACATTTGCTAATTTTATACTATGGAATACGGTTGTCTGCAGCAGATAAAAGATAAGAATAAGAATTGCTGTACCAATA
>DBDL01000152.1:589-10014 GCA_002293545.1 Lachnoclostridium sp. UBA933
TTCTTTAATGTAATCACCGACACCAAATCCAATTGGTCAAAGGCAACGGCCGGCTTTAAATGCGCTGTCTGCGTAAGCTTGGAGGTATCGGATTGGATATCTGATACGGTTCCAAGCATCAAGCCGGGTAAAAATTTCGTACTGATATGTGCTGTTACAATTTCCGCGCCGTCACTTATTTTTGCGGATTTACTGATTAGTTCCACATCAATATATCCCTGGTCAATCGTTTTCATATTCCCTTTTACAAAACAAGTTTCGCTTGTTTCGGAAAACATGGCGCTTACGTTGCTTTTATCGTCAATAATCGAACGTATTTTGGCATAATGATTGCCGACCTCTGTCACAATTCCTACCAAACCGCCGTTTGCCGCAATGACATTCTGGTCCACCTCAATCCCCTCGGATTTTCCCTTGTCGATTAAAAATAGATTGTACCAGTTATTTCCGTCTCTGGCAATGACGCGGGCGGTTACTTTCGGATAATCCGGATATTTTTCATTCAGCTTCTGAAGTTCTCTCAGGTTTTCCAGTTCGATGTTTTCTCCGGCTAGAATCTTATTGTGGTAGCTCAATGTATCCACTTGATTTTTTAAATTCTTGTTCTCTTCCAGAAGTGTTTTTTTGGAGTTTAATAGATCAAATTGTCCGGAAACCCAACTTCCTACGGAATTGATCCCGCTTTGCATCGGAGAAATGGCATTTCCTACCGATGTTTTGATCCCAGAAAAATTTGATTCATATTTGAAAGAAATAATGACCAAAATAATACATATTACCGTTAGTGTTAAAAATAAATATTTGGGATGAAACTCCCGTTTTTTATGTTTCAATCTCACAATCATCACCATTCCAGTAAATAATAGCGAAATGCCATTCGTACCCGACATTTCCAAAACTAAGTAGTAAGCTTCCTGTTAAATCGCCAATTTATAAAGTTTCCTGTTAAATCGCTAATTTTGCCAAGCCCGGATTTTCTATTATGGAGCCCAATCCGGTAATCACTGAATTTTCGGGATCGCTGCTAAGGTTTACCCGAATTCCCAATTCATCATATATCAGGTTCCCTAAGTCCTGGATTTTGCTGGAGCCGCCGGCGACATACAATNNGCGGTGTCCGTTCCAATATCAATTTGACGGAATCCAGTATTGTCTGAATATGTTCTTTCATGGATTCATGAATCTCTTCCGCTGTAACCGATATTTCGCTCGGAAGTCCGGTAACCAGATTTCTTCCGCATACATTCACACTGTCTTCCGTTACATATGCGGCCCCGATACTTTGCTTGATAAACTCCGCTGTTTTTTCACCGATGATAAACTTCTTTTCTTTCTTTATCATGTTGATAATTGACTCATCAAACTTTTTGCCGCCGACATCAATCAGTTTGCTTAGGACAATTCCACCAAGAGAAAGCACGGAAATCTCCGTTGTATTGGCTCCGATATCCACAATCATTGTGCCGGTCGCATTGGTAATATCCAAACTCATTCCAAGCGCATCGGCAATCGGTTTTTCTACGATATGGATTTTCTTCGGCTTTAAATTCGTATTGGCAATCAAGTCAAAATAAGCTCTTTTTTCTACTTCGGTGATATCGGTTGGTATTGCGATATAATACTCCGCGCTTTTTAATTTTTTCTTTCCGTTCAGTTGTGTGAAAAAGCAGTCAATCATGGACTGCATATTCCCGATATCCGCAATTACCCCGTTCTTGACAGGATAGGAAACGTTAATGTTGACCGGTGCTTTTTCATACATTTCGTAGGCTTCGTTTCCCACGGCAAACGTGTGGGATTTTTGATAGATAGCAATCACGCTTTTTTCGTTAAGTATGATCCCTTCCCCGCTTTTATAAATTTTGATTGAACTTGTACCAAAATCAATTCCGATTGATTTACCTGACATGCCTTTCTGCCTCCATATAATTAATCAATATATCCTCTTTCTTTCATGCTGATAAATTGTCTGTCTCCGATTATAATATGATCCATCAGCGGTATCCCTATCAGTTTCCCGCTTTCCCTCAGTCGTTTTGTAGCAGCGGCGTCGGATTCGCTTGGCGTCGGATCACCGCTTGGATGATTATGAATCAATACAATATAAACGGCGTCGTACTGCAGTGCCTTTTGAAAAATTTCCCTCGGGTTTGCCACGGAAGTATTTGCCGTCCCGATTGTGATGTTTTCATGGTGGAGCATTCTGCTCTTTCCATCCATCATAAGTAGATAGACACGTTCTGTCTGCAATATCCGCAATTCTTCCATAAAATACATTGCGATCTCTTTTGGTTCTTGAAATAACGGCTTTTCTCCTTTTGATATTTTCCCAAGACGTTTGGTAAGCTCCGCAATACAAAGCAGTTGGATTGCCTTTACTTTTCCGATTCCGTCAATCTTCCGCAGTTCGGGATAAGATAAATAGTACAAAGCAATAAGACCTTTGTGCAGTTTGTGAGAGTTCAGGACTTTCATTGCCACATCACTGGAACGCTGGTTAAATGTACCGGTGCGTATAATAACAGAAAGCAGCTCGGCATCACTCAATATGGCAGGTCCGTATTTTTCACACCTCTCATAAGGTCTTTCTGAACTTGGCAGTTCTTTCATTGTATAGTTCTTATTATTCATTGAGTATCCTTACTCTTCCAGTATAACCAAACATATATATTCTAACATGGATATGGTAAAAAGTACATAATAAATTCAGGACAAATTATATCAAAAGACGACAAGATTTTCATCGTACAGTTTTTGGAGTGACATCATAATCCCAAACTTTCCGTGCGGCCATGTCAGTCCTCCCTGAAAAAACACACGGTACGGCTCCCTGATTGGTGCGTCGGCGCTTAGTTCAATCGACGCCCCCTGCACGAAGGCCCCGGCTGCCATAATAACTTCATCCTGATAGCCCGGCATGGCACAAGGTTCTGGCGCAGCATAGCTGTCAATCGGTGCGGCAGCCTGAATTCCCCGGCAAAAGGCAATGACCGCCTCCTTACTCTCCAGTTCGACCGTCTGTATAATATCATGGCGCGGCTCATACCGGTCCGGACGGGCGGAAAACCCGATTGATTCATATAAACCTGCGGCAAATACCGCGGATTTTAATGCGGCGGCGACAACGGCCGGCGCCAAAAATAATCCCTGATAAAAAAGGGGATTGATTTGGAGCGTCGCACCTGCTTCTTTTCCCAATCCGGGGGAAACCAAACGATACCCTGCCATTTCCACATATTTCTTTTTACCGGCGATATATCCGCCGGTCGGAGCCAGTCCTCCCCCCGGATTTTTAATCAGGGAACCGACACACAGGTCTGCCCCGACATCGGCAGGCTCTATGATATCGACAAATTCACCGTAACAATTATCGACCATACAGATCAAATCCGGCTTGATTTTTTTGACAAATGAAATCAATTCTCCTATTTTCTCAACAGATAACGTCGGTCTGCTGTCATATCCGCAGGAGCGCTGAATTGTGACCAGCTTTGTATGATCCTTGACTGCATTTTGAATTTGCCCGAAATCAAAGGAACCATCGGGTAATAAATCCACCTGTGAATAAGAAATCCCGAATTCGTTAAACGAACCGTTTTCTTCTTCCGTTTTCCGGATGCCGATAATGCTTTCCATTGTATCATAAGGTTTCCCGACCGGCGACAGCATTTCGTCGCCCGGACGTAAAACCGCTGACATGGCAATCGTCAATGCATGGGTTCCGCATACAATCTGCGGGCGTACAAGAGCATCCTCCGTATGAAAAATATCGGCATATACACGTTCCAATGTATCCCGTCCGATATCCTGATAACCGTATCCGGTCGAACCGTTTAAATGTTCGGCACTTACTTTGTTTTTTTGAAATGCTTTCAAAACCTTGCATTGATTGTACTCGCTGACGGCATCAATTTGCTCAAACCGTTCCTTTAATGAGTTTAAAATACCAGCCGAGTGTTCATATACGTTATCGCTGATTCCAAGCTGGCTATAAGGGTTCTTCATAAAAATCCTTTCTGAATTTGAATTTGTTTTAAGATACACTCCGCAGCCTCCCTTTCCGCCGAAAACTCATCCAGTGAAATCCATTTCACATTGCGTTCTCTTTTGAACCATGTCAATTGGCGTTTCGCAAAATGCCTTGTTTCCCGTTTCAGAATAAACTTTGTTTCTTCTAATGTGTACTTGCCGTCAAGGTAGTCCAAAACTTCTTTATAACCTAGTCCGTTCATGGATATCATGCCGCGGCGGCAGCCCTTTTCCTTAAGATGGATCACTTCATCCACCAGACCGTTTTCAAACATCTTCTCCACCCTTATATCAATGCGTCTGTACAGCTCAGGACGGTTCCTCGTAAGTACGAAATAGAAATACTCATACGGGGATTCTTTGGCCCGCTCTTTTTCGTTGTGCACAGATATTTTCTCACCGGTTAAATGATAATATTCCAAAGCACGGATCACCTTTTTGATATTATTTTTATGAATCGCTTTGGCGGCGTCTTTATCAATTTCCGAAAGCCTGTCATGGAGAAAGTCCGCACCCTTTTCTTCTGCCAATTGTTTTAATTCCTGTCTGTAAATATCGTCATTTTCTTCTTCGGAAAATGTGATGTCATAAAGCACGGACTGGATATAAAACCCGGTTCCCCCTGCCAAAATCGGAAGTTTGCCCCGATTGCTAATTTCATCAATATATTGTTTTGCCTTTTTTTGAAATAATACGACGTTGAAATCTTCATCCGGTTCGTATTCATCAATCAGATAATGGGGAATCCCGCACATTTCCTCATGTTTTATTTTGGCGGTTCCAATATCCATTCCTTTGTAAACCTGCATGGAGTCTGCGGATATAATTTCACCGTTCCGTTTCTTTGCCAATTCAATGGATAATGATGTTTTTCCTGCCGCCGTCGGTCCGGCTATAATAACCAATGGCTGTTTCATGTCACCCTCACTCCGTATATCATACCGATAATACCTCCTCTTTTACACGATACGTTTGAATTTTTTTTCAAATTCTGTTTTTGTCATGGAAATGGCGGTAGGCCGTCCGTGCGGACAATGATACGGATGATCCAGTGTAAGCATTTGCTTGATCAGGGCTTCGGCTTCCCCTGACGTTAATCTCTGATTTCCTTTCACTGCCGCTTTGCAAGCCATCGAGGCACATTTTTCCAAGACCATATCCGGCGAACCGTTTCCGCCGGGGCGCTTCATCATTTCCCCCAGAAAATCAAGAAAGAGTTCTTTAACCGGTAAGCTTAAAAAATCCGACGGGACTCCTTTGACAGCATATTCTTTCCCGCCAAAATGTTCTGTCAGAAACCCCAGTTTTTCCAAACTGTTTTTATTTTTATGCAGTGCGTCCTCTTCACTTGGTGATAATGTAACAATAACAGGGATCGTCAAGGATTGGGAAAGAAGCTTCTGGTTTTTTACGGAGGACAATAACTTCTCGTACAATACTTTCTCATGCGCCGCATGCTGGTCGATAATCAATAGTTCGTCTTTGTATTCAATCAGCCAATAGGTGGCAAAAACCTGTCCGATAATATGAAGCCCGGAATACTCTTTTTCAGGAAGGTCTTTCTTTTCTGTATTCTCTTTCCGGTCCGGTTCCGGATGAAACAGGGAATCTTCCCGAAGCATTTCCTGTATGGGAAGTTCCGCCGGGTACACTATGGGTTTTTCCCCGTTTTTGGTTTTCTCTGTCTGTTGATCCTTAACTTCTTTGTTTTGCTTTGTTCGTTTATCCTCGCCCTTTTTGATTTGGNNNCACCGGTTGAGAAACGGTTTTTTTATCTGCAGCAGGATTCTTTTTTGTCTGCCGGCTTCCTTTTTTTTCTTCGGCTTGTTTTGCCGGACTGGAATCAAGTGAAACCTTTGGTATCAGGTTTCTGTCCGACAGCATTTCTTTTATCCCATCGCAAATAAACTGATATACTTTCTCTTGGTTTTGAAACCGTACTTCCATTTTAGCAGGATGTACATTCACATCGACTTCTTTCGTATCAATGGTCAGAAACAAAACCGTAAACGGGTATCTATGGTTCATAATATGATTCTTATAGGCTTCTTCGATTGCACCGCTAATTACCTGACTTTTTACATATCTGCCGTTGACAAAATAATTCAAATATGCACGATTCCCTCTGGAAACCTCCGGTTTTGCCGCATATCCGGTTAGTTTCATACCTTCATCTTCACAGTTCACTTCCAGCAATGCTTTTGTGATATCGCTTCCGTAAATGGAATAGATGTTATTTTTAAATTGATGATTTCCGGAAGTTTGGAGCTTGATTTTCCCGTCCGATATAAATTTAAACCCAATTCCGGGATGGGATAAGGAAAAGCGTTCTACCAAGTCATTGATAAAACCGCTTTCCGTGCGTTCGGATTTTAGGAATTTCAATCTTGCCGGCGTATTATAAAAAAGGTTCCGAACAATAAAAGTGGTACCGTTCGGACACCCTACATCTTCCAATGTCATTTCTTTTCCCGCATGGATTTCATAACGGCAGCCCTGAAGCTGATCCTTTTCTTTCGTAATGCATTCCACCATGGAAACAGCACTGATACTGGAAAGTGCTTCTCCCCGAAACCCTAAGCTTTTTACGGTAATTAAATCCTCCGTATTTTTTATTTTGCTTGTGGCATGTCTTGTAAACGCAAGAGAAAGTTCTTTTTTAGCAATGCCGGTGCCGTTATCGGTAATACGGATCAATGTTTTGCCGCCGTTTTTAATCTCGACGGTTATGGCATTTGCCGACGAATCAATTGCATTTTCTATCAGTTCTTTCACGACTGCCGCCGGGCGTTCGATTACTTCTCCGGCGGCAATCTTATCAATTGTATTTTGACTCAATAATTCAATCATATTCCAAGCATCTCCTGCCATTTATAAATCCGGTTGATTGCCTCCAAAGGGGTAATGCCTCCCAAATCCATATCACGTATTTCATTTAAAACAGGGTCCGGTTCCTCCGATTGATTCCATTCGGCATCAAATATCGACATTTGTTCCATCATAAGCGACGGAGGCGGTAATTCCTTTGAAATGTCGCCATACGTTTTAGAACTGTCGGATTCTTCTAGTTTCTCGGCAATTTCTCTGGCTCTGTCCAGTACCTGTTCCGGCACACCTGCCAACCTTGCCACATGAATCCCATAGCTGCGGTCTGCGCCGCCTTTAATAATCTTACGTAAAAAAACAATGTTATCGCCGTCCTCTTTTACAGCGATACAATAGTTTTGAACACCTTCCAGTTTGCCCTCCAACTCGGTCAGTTCATGATAATGCGTGGCAAATAGTGTTTTTGCCCCCAATAAATTTTTATTATCAATATGCTCCACGACCGCCCAGGCAATACTCAAGCCATCGAACGTACTTGTCCCGCGTCCGATTTCATCCAGTATCATCAAGCTGTTTTCTGTTGCGTTTCTGAGAATGTTTGCCACTTCTGTCATTTCCACCATAAAGGTGCTCTGTCCGGAAGCCAAATCATCCGATGCCCCCACCCTCGTAAAAATGCGGTCGACAATGGATATTTCCGCCTCCGCTGCGGGAACGAAGCTGCCCATCTGCGCCATCAGTGTAATCAGTGCGGTCTGCCTCATATAGGTGGATTTCCCTGCCATGTTGGGACCGGTTATAATCACAATGCGATGGGATTTGTCATCTAAATGCGTATCATTCGGCACAAACATATCATCGTCGATCATTTTTTCAATCACCGGATGCCTGCCGCTCTTAATCCGGATCACACCGTCCGACAGTATTTTCGGTCTTACATAACGATTTTTTTCTGCGACAAAAGCCAGGGAACACATCATATCAATCCAAGCGATTGATTTTGCCGTTTGCTGGATACGTTTCACATGAGAAAAGACGGTATCCCGAATATCACAAAAAAGTCCGTATTCCAAATTGTTAAGCTTGTCCTCCGCACCAAGTATCATATCTTCTAATTCCTTTAATTCCGTTGTGGTATAACGCTCCGCATTGGAAAGAGTCTGTTTTCTGACCCAGCTTTCCGGAACCAGATTCTGATAGGAGTTTGTCACTTCCAAATAATAACCAAACACTTTATTGAATTTAATTTTGAGGTTTTTTATCCCCGTATTTTTCTTTTCTCTGCTTTCCAGTTCTGCCAGCCATGATTTCCCTTCGGTTTTCGCACTTCGTAAGCGGTCAACATCTTCATGACAGCCGGTTTTTATTATTCCGCCCTCACGGATGGAAACCGGCGGTTCTTCCTCTATGGATGTTTGAATCAATTCGGTAATATCTTCTAACGAATCCAACTGTTCTATGTATGCTTTTAATTGCTTCGATGTAAATGAACCGCAGATTGTCCGGATAAACGGAAGCATTTCGAGAGAGGACCGAAGGGCAATCAAATCTCTTGGCGTCACGCTTTTATCATTGATTTTACTAAGAAGTCTTTCTAAATCATAGATGGAATTCAAATATTCCCTGCATTCTTCCCGGACAATCATATTGTCATTGAACTCTTCAATGACATCATATCGTTCTTCCATTTCTTGTCTGTCTACCAGTGGCTGTTCAAGGTTCTTCCGTATTTCCCTAGCGCCCATAGCCGTTTTGGTTTTATCCAGAACCCACAAAAGCGAACCCTTTTTCTGCTTTTCGCGGAGGGTTTCCACCAGTTCTAAATTACGTCTGGTACTGCGGTCCAGCATCATATATTTACTTGCTTTATAGGGGGTGAGATTGGTAAGATGTGCCAGACTGTTTTTTTGCGTTTCGGTCAAATACTGCATCACACACCCGGCAGCGGTTATGCCGATGGAATAACCGTCAAGACCCAGTCCGTCCAGTGCGGAAACTTTGAAATGCTTCTTTAAACTCTTTTTGCAGACAGCATCGTCAAAATAATGCGGCGGCAATGCGGAAAGGGTAATGTTCAAACGGTCTGTCAAATCCGCCGTATCAAGCCCGCAGATGAAGAAAGCGTCATTGCAGATAATCTCAGAAGGCATAAATTTATTGATTTCATCCAATACTTTCGCAGCGGAATCCAATTCGGTAACCAAAAAATCCCCGGTTGTTATATCTGCGGCTGCCATCCCGAATAAATTCTCTGTTGCGGCAATCCCAATCAGGTAGTTATTTTTCTTTTCGTCCAATGCACTGATATTACAGTTTGTCCCCGGTGTTACAATCCGAATCACATCACGCTTTACAAGCCCCTTGGACTCCTTCGGGTCTTCGATTTGCTCACAGATTGCCACTTTATAACCACGCTCCACCAATCGGTTTATATATCCTTCGGCTGAATGAAAGGGGACACCACACATGGGTGCCCTTTCTTCTAATCCGCAGTTTTTCCCCGTCAGGGTGATCTCCAATTCTTTTGATGCCGTCAATGCGTCTTCAAAGAACATTTCATAAAAATCTCC
>DBDL01000152.1:10022-11193 GCA_002293545.1 Lachnoclostridium sp. UBA933
GCATCATTGGTGTTAATGTTGACATAAAAAACCTTTCTTTTACTTTATGACGTTATTCATTCTGTTCCATTGTCCGGTTCCTCTGTCACTTCGACCGGCGGTTCCGTTGGCTTCGGTGTTTTTTCCGGTTTTGGCGTTTTTTCCGGTTTTGGTGTCTTTTCTGGTTTCGGTGTTTTTTTCGGTTTTGGTGTTTTTTTCGGTTTCGTTGTTTTCTCCGGCTTCGGTGCCCTATTGTTATTTTTCACCGGTTTTGGTGTTTGGATTACCGGTACCGGTGTTACCGCATCCGGTGAGGGTGACGTACCCAAAAGTAAGTCGGGCTTGTCCTTTGTAAGATAAATACTGGTTATGTACCCTTCCTGATCCTGATAAATCACTTTGCTCCATTCATCGTCTATTTTTTTCACAAAGGTGACTTCTTCGTTGGCAGATAATTGGATAAGCACTTCCGATGTGATGGACGGCTCACTTCTCAGGTTTACGTTTGTCGTTGTATAACGTATTTTATTGGAATTTTTATTCTTGTTATTTTCATTGGGGGTTGATTCCCCGGATTCCGAATTTTTCGTTGCGGCTTCGATTTTATCCGCTTCTTTCCCCAAAAAGTTTGATACATCAATATCATTATCTTCCGGTTCGGAAGAAGGCAGGGTCTTTTGAATCACCGATTCGTTATCTTCCGCATCCATAAGCGTGGGGTCGTTTACTGCAAACCCAATAATAACGGACACTCCCACCACTACAATGACAACCAGTACCGTCCATAGCTGTACGAAAAATTCAAAGCGGTATTTTTTATCGTGTTTTATTTTTTGAAATAAACTCATGCTGATTCCAACCTACTCTCATTTAGTATCGTAAAATCCGTATCTTGAAAATGACTGTGTTTTATATAGTATAGCAATATCAGGTTTTGCTGTCAAGAGGCTTTCCCTTTTCAAAACAGATGTTCCAGCAGAATTTTTAATANNCTTCTGCTTTGGCTTTGTATTTCAGACCAAACAGGTTTCCAATCTTTATCCCTATGATTGAAAAAACCAGAGTAATGATACCAATGATACTGATTGCCGGAACGATTTCTACCTTTAACAAAGCAAATGAAATTCCTACTGCCAGTGCGTCAATGCTTGTTGCAACCGCAGGCGGCAGCATTTTTTTCGGTGCAAGCGAC
>DBDL01000042.1:0-4081 GCA_002293545.1 Lachnoclostridium sp. UBA933
ATAATTGCGGTCGTATCCAGTCCGCCCGAATAAGCCAAAACTACTTTTTCTTTCATAATAACCTCCATTCGTATAAAAACTGTTTCATATTCTTTTATTATACACATCTTCTAATAAATATGCAACAGGTAAATTGATTTAATCAATAAATTTGAATTTTGCTATTGCATTATGGGAAAAAGGAGTGTATAATCATAAGAAAAATTATAAATATTCATTTTTTTGAAAGAAAATTGGAGGCTGTATTATGATAAAGACTGGAATTATCGGCTCTATCCGGTATTTAAGACAGAGATTGATTCGTATATTATTACAACATAATAAAACCGGAAGATTCGGAAGACTGATTTTCGTTCCGGGATTTCCGTAAGTGAAACAGACGGCTCAGGATATTCTTATTCGGAAAGGAAAGGGAATTTATGAAAGACATAAAAAAAATAAACGGCGGTGTGACAGCGGCGAAGGGATTTTACGCTTCCGGTGCGGAAGCGGGTATCAAGTATCAAAACAGGGCGGATATGGCGTTGGTCGTAAGTAAGCCGGCGGCGGAAGCCGCAGGGGTATTTACGAAAAATGTTGTCAAGGCGGCTCCGGTAATATGGGATCAAGCAATCATTTCATCAGGGGTTAAAATAAACGCCGTTGTATTGAACAGCGGAAATGCCAACGCATGTACGGGAAAAGAAGGGGACAGGATTAATCTGGTCATGGCAGGCTCCGTGGCGGAGGAATTGGGAAAAGCGGATATCTTTGAAAGGGAACAGGATATTGAGGCAGAAACCATCTTAACGGCGTCAACCGGTGTAATCGGACAACAGATCAAAGAAGAAGCTGTCATTTGGGGAGCCAAAAAGCTATGCGAAGCCTTGTCGCCGGAGAAAGAGGCAGGCACGGCGGCGGCGGCGGCAATTATGACGACCGATACGGTTTCCAAAGAATGTGCGGTGCAAATCGAAATCGACGGTAAATTAGTGACAATCGGAGGTATGAGCAAGGGTTCCGGCATGATACATCCGGATATGGCGACGATGCTTAGTGTGATTACAACCGACGCCGTGATAGAAAAAGAATTGCTGCAGGAGATATTAAGCCAGGATGTAAAAGATTCTTTTAATATGATTTCCGTCGACAGGGATACGTCCACAAATGATACTTGTATTCTGCTTGCCAATGGTACGGCGGGAAATACGGAAATCAAAAAAGATTCAAAAGAAGCGGCTTTCTTTGCCGAAGCGCTTTCCTATGTTACAAAGACATTGGCTAAAAAAATGGCTTCGGATGCGGAGGGTGCGACAAAGCTGATTGAAGTATGTGTTGTGAATGCAAAAACAAAGGAAGAAGCGGTTTTATTGAGCAAATCCGTTATCGCATCACCGCTTGTAAAAACGGCAGTTTTTGGAAGTGATGCAAACTGGGGACGGATTATGTGCGCACTTGGCTATTCGGGAGTGGATTTTGACCAGCGGCTTGTCGATCTGACTGTTTCATCGGCAAACAAAAGTATTGTTCTGGCAGAGAACGGGCTGGGGACGGATTATTCCGAGGAGGAGGCAACCGAGCTTTTAAGCGGTGAGAGTGTGACAATCCTATGCGATATGAAGTCCGGCAAAAAAAATGCCGCGGCATGGGGTTGTGATTTAACATATGATTATGTTAAAATAAACGGGGATTACCGTTCTTGATAAGCGGTACGAAGATAATAAAGAACGGGGAACCGTGTGAAACAATAAACAGTTCACATTACCATGCGCAAAAACCATGCGCAGAAATGGAGATTACGATGAGCGGTAAAATATCAGAGGATTCAATGGATGTTGTTTTATCAAAAGCACAGACGCTGATTGAAGCACTGCCTTATATCAGGGATTTTAATAATAAAAAGGTAGTTGTAAAATACGGCGGAAGTGCCATGCTGGATGAAAAATTACAGAAGAGTGTTATCAAGGATGTTGCGCTTCTAAAGCTGGTCGGGATGCAGCCGATTATTGTCCACGGCGGCGGGAAAGAAATCAGCAAATGGGTAAGGCTCGCGGGGAAGGAACCCGAATTTATCAATGGATTGCGTGTTACCGATTCGGAAACAATGGAAATTGCGGAGATGGTTTTAAATAAAGTAAACAAAGACCTTGTTCGTCTGGTAGAGCGTCTTGGCGTAAAGGCTGTGGGGATCAGCGGAAAAGACGGCGGCATGATGAATGTCAATAAAAAACTTGCGGACGGAAAAGACATTGGGTTTGTAGGGGATGTTAAGAAAGTAAATTCGGATATCATTGATACTCTTTTAGAAAATGACTTTATTCCGATTATTGCGCCTATCGGAATGGATGACAGCTATCAGACCTATAACATCAATGCCGATGACGCCGCATGTGCGGTCGCAAAATCGGTCAAAGCCGAGAAGCTGGCATTTTTGACCGATATCGAAGGTGTTTGCGCCGATGTGGAGGATAAAAATTCACTGATTTCTGTTTTGACATTGGAAAGTGCCGGACGGATGATAGAGAACGGGTATATCGGAGGCGGAATGCTTCCCAAAATTCAGAATTGTATGAATGCGGTAGAAGAAGGGGTGAACCGTGTGCATATTTTGGATGGCAGACGTGAACATTGTCTGCTGCTTGAGTTTTTCACAAAAAAAGGGATCGGAACGGCAATTATCCGCGGTGAGAACAGTTATTATGCACATGAAAATGAATCGGAATAGAAGGATTCGTTAAGGTGCGCTGTACACGTAAGTATGCATTATATACAGGAACGGAAAGAAAAACGGAGAGAAAATTTTGTACTTATCTATTAGGAGGACAGATCATGAAAGAATTCATCGAAGCGGCAGAACAGCATTTGCTGCATGTATACAACCGTTATCCGGTCGTATTGGATCACGGGGAGGGAATGTATCTCTATGATACGAACGATAAAAAATATCTGGATTTTGCCGCCGGTATCGGAACGAATGCACTTGGGTACGGAAATAAAGAATTTATAACGGCAATGAAAGAGCAGATGGACCGGTTGCTCCATGTATCCAATTATTTTTATACAAAACCGAACATATCGGCAGTCAAATTATTGGCGGAAGCGACCGGAATGGAAAAGGTTTTTATATCGAACAGCGGAGCGGAAGCGGTCGAGGGTGCGATAAAGCTCGCAAGGAAATATGCACGGAAAAAGGGATTTTCGGATAAAACCGAATTGATTGCCATGAACAAAGGATTTCACGGTCGGAGTATGGGGGCGGTTTCCGTAACGGGAACCGAAAGCTACCGGAAACCGTTTGAACCATTGATCGGTAACGTACATTTTGCGGATTTTAATGATATCAGCAGTGTGAAAGAGCTGGTTTCTTCCGGAACCTGTGCCATAATCGTGGAAACGGTACAGGGGGAAGGCGGGATTCATGCGGCGGGCGAAGAATTTTTATTGGGGATTCGTGACTTATGTGACAAAAATGATATCCTTATGATCAGTGATGAGGTCCAATGCGGTATGGGACGGACCGGATCTTATTTTGCTTATGAAAAGTACGGGATTCAGCCGGACGTTGTTACGATGGCAAAAGGAATCGGAAACGGAATCGCCGTCGGCGCCTTTGCCGTAAATAAAAAGGCAATGAACGGATTGGAGGCAGGCGACCACGGCTCTACGTTTGGCGGGAATCCGTTTGCTTCTGCGGCAATCACAAAAGTATTTGAAATATTTAAGAAACAGGATATCATTTCCCATGTAAAGGAAATGGGGGATTATCTGACTAAAGCGCTTGACGGATTGTCTGAAAAGAAGAAAGTTATTATGGAACGCCGCGGTCTTGGTCTGATGCAGGGGATTGAATGCAGTGAACCGGTCGGTCCGTACCTGCTCAAAGCACTGGAGGAAGGTTTGATTCTGATTGGTGCGGGAAAGAATGTTATCCGGTTTTTACCGCCGCTTATTGCCGAAAAGGAACATGTGGATGAAATGATTGGGATTTTGGATAACATTCTGTCATGATGGTTTGGGGAGCGGTTCGTTTAGTGAGAACGCTATGACATGGTCATCCTGTTTTTATAAAAGTTAAAGTGTAGCAAATATAAATGAAATTTTC
>DBDL01000042.1:4187-4649 GCA_002293545.1 Lachnoclostridium sp. UBA933
TATACTTTTTCTTTTATATACACAACAGAGGCGTAATCATTTCGTTGCGCAATTACCTGTAAAATAAAGAAACATTGATTATTAAAAACAACCTGACAACAGTCTGCGGCTCCCTGCCTGTTTATCATGAGGGAACGGCAGACTGTTTCTGCACATGATCCGGCAAACGAAAAGCATCTTCAATACAAAACAATCTCCCTATTCGTATCGGATAAGAATACAAAATCCATAATAAGCCAATATTATTAGTGCGTTATCCTCTAACGTACCGGGGATAAAAAATTTGCCGAATCAATACGGCATTGCGCCGTATCGCCCGGCAATCAAATAAGAAAGGAATTTGAAAATGATAGGAATTTTGATTGGTATGCTGTCGGGAGCATTGATGAGCGTTCAGGGAGTATTTAACACAGAAGCAACAAAACAGACAAGCATGTGGGTGACGGCAAGCTTTGTTCAGGC
>DBDL01000042.1:4713-9598 GCA_002293545.1 Lachnoclostridium sp. UBA933
AGGCGGTGTGATTGGTGCATTTATTACCTATACGGTCGTATCGAGTATGAACAGTATCGGGCCGGCAAAGGCGGTTATGTTTATCGTAGCGACCCAACTTGTTGTGGCGTATATCATTGAGTTGTCCGGGGTTTTCGGAGTGGAAAAACAGCCGTTTGAAATGCGTAAATTAATCGGTCTTGCCGTTATGATTGCCGGAATTGTTACATTCAAATGGGAGTAAGAAAAGAATCTAAAAAAATTCTGTAAAACAATCCTGAAAAACATGAAAAAGGGTATTGCAAAAATGTTACCGAGTTGTTACAATATTTTTATACATCTTAGTTGAAAGTCTTGACCGGATTTCAAGGAGTTTTGTCAAAAGATGTTAGAAAGATATTACAAAGTCATTGCATGTATTTTAATCATTTTAGTGTGTGGTTTCGCATACCTTTTTATGGATCATGCAGATTCTTCCCAAACGGATACCCAATCGGAACCGGGTGATGATTTTTTTACAGCGGAAACAGAAGAATCCGCACCGCCAAATCCGCCGGGTCAGGAAGAAATAAAAAAAAGTGACGTTTTTATCCATATCGGCGGAGAGGTGAAGAAACCGGGTGTTTATCGTTTTTCCTATGAACCGCGTCTGGTAGAAGTGATTCACAAAGCCGGGGGTCTGACAAAAAGAGCGGCGGCAGAGAGCATCAATCAGGCTCAATTGGTTGCGGACGGAATGCAGATTATCATTGCCGACAAGAAGCAGGCAAAAAGAGCTTCTGCCGGAGAGTCCGCGTCTTTGGGTGATAAGCAGGATACCGGCTCGCTGGTCAATATCAATTCGGCAGGAAAAGAAGAATTGATGACGCTGACCGGAATCGGAGAGTCAAAGGCGGTTGCGGTGATACAGTACCGTGAAGAAAACGGAGGGTTTCAGAGGAAAGAAGATAGTATGAAAATCTCCGGAATTAAAGAGGCTACGTATGAAAAACTAAAGGATTTGATTACCGTGTAGAAGTAAAGTGATAACGAATAGAAGGGCGGAGAGGATATGGCAAAGAAAGTATTGGTTGTTGATGATGAAAAACTGATTGTAAAGGGAATCCGTTTCAGCTTGGAACAAGACGGTATGGAAGTGGATTGCGTTTATGACGGGGAAGAAGCTTATGAAAAAGCAAAAACCAATCATTATGATGTCATATTGCTGGATGTTATGCTGCCGAAGCTGACAGGGTTTGAAGTATGCCAGCTGATACGGGAGTTTTCTTCTGTTCCGATTATTTTACTGACAGCAAAAGGTGACGATATGGATAAAATACTTGGTTTGGAATATGGTGCGGATGATTATATCACAAAACCGTTTAATATTTTAGAAGTAAAAGCGAGAATAAAGGCGATTATCCGGCGAAGCTCGGTGAAGCAGGAGAAGTCTGTTCCCGACGGGAATACGGCGGTATTTGGTACAATGAAGGTGGAGTTTGACAGCCGCCGCGTATATATTGATGAAAAAGAAGTGAATTTAACGGCAAAGGAATTTGATATGCTGGAGCTTCTTGTCAATCATAAAAATAAAGTGTACAGCCGTGAAACATTGCTGCATGAAATTTGGGGCAGTGATTATCCCGGGGATGTCAGAACCGTCGATGTGCATGTTCGTCGTTTGCGTGAGAAAATAGAATCGAAACCCAGCGAACCAAAATTCATACATACAAAATGGGGTGTTGGTTATTATTTCCAGAATCAAGGATAGATTATTTTTTTTAACAACATTACGGCTGCAGGTATTGCTTGCTATTATATTGGTTGGGAGTCTGCCGCTGATTTTTTTAGCGGTGATTCTGACGGGTTCTTATCGCAGGCAGGCACTTTCACAAAGAATTTCCGAGGTGCAGGCGAGAGGGGTGGTCATTGCCAATCTGATTCAGTCCTCTGCATTTTTGACCAATGAAATGACTTCCGAAGTAGATACCGAGCTGATTCAGGTATCGGATTTTTACGGCGGAAGGATTCTGGTTGTGGATGATAATTTTACCGTACTGCGTGATACCTATGGATTAGAAGAAGGAAAATCCTATATCGTACCCGAAGTATTGCGTATGATGCGTTCGGATGAAACCGACCATGTCATTCTTCAGGATGCCTATCAGGCGGAAGTCTATATTCCGATAAAAAGTATTGATCAAGTCGATTTAACAGGCGTTATTGTTATGACCTTTTCTTCAAATACTATAGAAAAGCTGCACTCTGAAATCATGGGTATTTCTTGGACAGTGATTATCCTGCTGCTTATTCTCATTTGTATTCTGGCTGCTCTTTTTTCCAACCGCACAGTCAAACCTCTGCGGGCAATCCAAAAAAGAATTGCGCGTATTAAGGATATTGGATTAGATGATTCCGTACAATTGATCGGATATTATGAAGTCGTTGAGATTTCAAAGGAATTGAATGAAATGACGAAATCCCTCCATAATTTAGAGGGGGCAAGGCAGGAGTTTGTTTCCAATGTGTCACACGAGTTAAAAACGCCGATTACTTCCATGAAAGTATTGGCGGAATCCCTAACGACGGGAGAAGATACACCGGTCGAGCTGTATCGTGAATTTATGGTAGACATTAACCATGAATTAGAGCGGCTGAATCAAATTGTAAATGATTTGCTTGCTTTGGTGAAGCTGGAGAAAACCGGTGCGGTATTGCAAATCAATGAAGTCAATATCAATGAATTTCTGGAAGAGATACTCAAGCGCCTCCGTCCGATTGCCGCAAAAAGAAATATTGAGATTATTTATGAGAGCTTCCGCCCGGTTGTAGCACAAATCGACAAGGTGAAAATGAGTATGGCGTTCAGTAATTTGATTGAAAATGCCATTAAGTATAATTACGACGACGGTTGGGTGCGTGTTTCGCTCAATGCGGACCATAAGTTTTTTTATTTGAAGGTTACGGATTCCGGCGAAGGGATTCCGGAGGAGTTTCAGGAACATATTTTTGACCGTTTCTTTCGCGTGGACAAAGCAAGGTCAAGGGAAACCGGCGGCAATGGGCTGGGACTTGCCATTACAAGAAATGCCATTTTATTGCACCGCGGTTCGATTAAGGTGCATAGTGAGGACCAGCAGGGAACGACATTTAATATACGGATACCGCTTATCTACTTTGTTCAGTAGAAATATCGTTCAGAAGGACGGAGATCGCCATGAAAATTCAGAGGATAACGAAAAGCTTAATCGTGATATGTTTTTGCAGCCTGATTATGTGTATTTCCTGCGGAAAAAATGAGGCGGTTGTCATAGAAAATAAATTCTATCTCTATACGGTCAACCAGGACGGGGACGAAATCGAAAGTGAAGAATTTGATTTGGTCGTATCGGAGGGCGGGATATCGGATAACATATCGGAAATCCTGACGGCATTCGGTGAGCAAGAAGAACTTCACAAGGAGTACCATACGAGAGAATCCACCTGTAAGGTTATTGATTTTCAAGTAAAGGAGGAGCAGCTTACTTTAAATTTTGATGCCGGTTACTTACTAATGAGTGCCGTGGATGAGGTTTTGCACAGGGCGGCAATCGTTAAAACATTTACACAACTGAAAGAAATCAAGGAAGTCCAGTTCACGGTAGAGGGACAGCCGCTTACCATAAATAAAAAAGCGGTCGGATTCATGAAAGGGGAAGATTTTATTCATAATAACGGTAAAAACTCGGCAATGAAAACGACAACCATTTCCTTTTATTATGCCGATACCAAAGGGACGTCATTGATAGAAGTCCCGGTGAATGTCACCTATGATTCTACGATTCCCATCGTTCAGCTTATGATGTCGGAGCTGATTAAAGGTCCTGAGGAAAACAGGGATTTAGAGAAGATGGGTTTGCGGAGAACGTTACCGAAAGATGTAACCTGTAACAGCATTGCGATTCGGGACAAAATCTGTTATATTGATTTCAGTGCGGACTTTGAAAATGTCATTTCCGAATTAAGCGGGGATGTGATTGTCTATTCGGTAGTAAATCTCTTATCGGCACTCCCTAACGTGGATAAAGTGCAATTTACGGTAGAGGGAGAGTATGTTGAACTGCCCGGATTCCCCAAAATGAATGCACCCTTTGAAAGAAACTTAAATATCGTGGCAAATACGATTACTTATTAATATAAGGAAAAAACAACACAGATCAGGAAAGGATTTTATGATTATAGGGAAAACAACATAAATCAGGAAAGGATTTTATGCTAAGACGTCCGTTGACCATTGTTATGATTGGATTCGTCGTCTGCATCTTTTTATGGTATCGCCAGTATCCGCCGGAAAGCTCGTTTCAAAAAGTGGATAGGGAGGCGAGGGTACTCGGAACGGTAGAAAATATAATAGAGAAGCCGTCCGGCAAAAGTATTCTGTTATCCGATGTCAGGCTGCAAAGTATACAGCAAACCAATATCGGGTTACAAAGCACACAGCAAACCGGTATCGGGCTGCCTGGTATAAGCCAAGCGGATAAAAAGACACAAAGGGTACAGAAGCCGGAGGAAGCAAATCAGCCGATTACCTGCAGAAAAATAATCGTCTATATGGATAAGTACCGGTCAGATGCGGAATCGAATGCAGCATTTCAATCTCTTAAAATAGGAAATACGGCTTTGCTTGAAGGCAAAGTATCTTCTTTTTCACTTCCCGGCAATCCGGGACAATTCAATGAATTTTTATATTACAGACAGCAAAATATTGACCTCCGTTTATTTGCAAGCAGGTGTACGGTGAAAAACTCCGGCTGCAGCAGATACAGGCACGGTTTATTGGTTCTGCGAAAGCATTTTTTTCATAGCATTCAAGCTTCCCTGCCGGAGCGGGAAGCCGGAATCATTGCGGCGATGCTTTTGGGGGAGAAGTCCATGCTGTCGGAGGAAA
>DBDL01000077.1 GCA_002293545.1 Lachnoclostridium sp. UBA933
GGCTTATATCATTTATCTCCGCATAGGCAATCCGCCTCCGGCAGAAGATATTCAGGCATGGGCAAAATTAATCCTCACTTTTATCGGTATCAGTATTGCCGCACAAATCGCAATACAAATTCTCTTTCATGTCATATATGCGATTCGCATTGCGGTGAAAGAAAATGACAAAAACGGTAAAAAAACAGAGAAAATCATCTCATCATCCATGATGGAGGATGAAAGGGATAAACTGATCCAGTTGAAGTCCTCCCATATCGGATATATCTGCTCCGGGATAGGAACAATCATTGCTCTTTTTGCATTGGCAGCCGGCGTATCATTTATCATCGCACTCCATATCATCATCGGTTCCGCAGCCGCAGGGTCGCTTACCGAAGGAATCGCCGGTATTATCCTCAATGAAAGAGGTATCAGGAATGGGCGATAAACTAACCATCACCAATAACATACGTAAGCTTCGCTTTTTCGCCAATGAAATGACTCAGCTTGAATTGGCGGAAAAAGCCGGTGCCTCCCGCCAAACCATCATGGCACTAGAAGCGGGGAAATATTACCCTTCGCTGGAACTGGCATTTAAAATTGCAAATGTTTTTGACGTTCCGTTATCGGAGGTCTTTGAGTGTGTGGAAAAAGCGGCTGACTGAAAAGCGCAGCCGCAAAAGTTTGCAAGGCAAACTTTGCTCCGCAATGCAAGCACTTTCCTAATTGGAAAAAGCGGCTGACTGAAAAGCGCAGCCGCTAAAGTTTGCAAGGCAAACTTTGCTCCGCAATGTAAGCACTTTCCTATAGAATAAAAAGGAGGAATCTACAAAATGAAAGCTGCTGTATATTACAAATACGGTTCTCCCGATGTTGTCAGCATCAGAGAAATCAATACACCGATACCGGGGGACAATGAAATCTTAGTTCAAGTTATGGCTGCTTCCCTAAATGCCTATGACTGGCATTTGGTAAGAGCCAAACCATTTTTCACACGTTGCTTATCGGGACTTTTCAAACCTAAAAACAATATTATCGGTGCGGACATTGCCGGAGTGGTCGTATCGGCCGGCAGAAATACAACGCATTTTAAACAGGGCGATGAAGTTTACGGCTGTCTGGAATCTTGCGGAAAAAGCGGTCTTGCCACAGGCGGATTTGCCGAATATGTATGCGCCAAAGAGTCGGTTCTTGCCCATAAACCACCCGATATCTCCTTTCAGGAAGCGGCAGCATACCCAATGGCAGCAGTTACGGCATTACAGGGATTGCGCGACAACGGTCAGCTAAAATCAGGGCAAAGCGTCTTAATTAACGGCGCCTCCGGCGGTGTCGGCACATTTGCCGTACAAATAGCAAAAGCTCTTGACGCAGAAGTCACTGCCGTATGCCAAACCAACTGCACGGATATGATGTGTTCTCTCGGCGCAAATTCCATCATCGACTATACAAAAGAGGATATTCAAAAAACCAACCGGAAATATGACCTGATTCTCGACATCGCAGCCACTCTTTCCGTAAAAACTTACCGCCGTTTGCTCAAACAAAACGGCAATGCTGTTGTCATTGGATTTTCAACATTCAGCCACATGATAAAAGTTTCTCTCGCATCAAAACGTGACAACAAAAAAATCGGCATTCTCATCGCAAATAACAAAAATGCCGCCGACTTATACGAACTAAACAAACTAATCAATACAAAAAAACTAACCTCTGTTATTGACAGCGTTTATCCATTGGATGAAACCGCCAAAGCCCTGCAACACGCCGAGACCGGACACCCGAAAGGCAAAATCATTATCCGGGTATCTCCCGAATAAACGATTTATCACTTACAATCATCAACCAAGTTACTGCCCTCGTACCAAGCAGTTTAGAGAACGCCGGCTATCACACTTTCAAAGCATATGCCCCCGCACCAAAAGACAGCGCATATACATTGAAAGCCTCATAGCTCCGGCTTCCCGTAATGAATCCAGAAAAAAACCGTATAATCCGGTTTCTCCCGGCTCCTCCAATCCCAACGCCCCTAGTCCCTCCGATTCTTCTGTAAAAACGGAGGAATTTTAATTTCCTGACTATCCGAACTCATGCTCACGACCGGTTCCGCTTTCGGAATCATATTCACCGGAGCCGGAGCGGGTACCGGCTCTTCTTTTGCCGCCGCCGCTTCTGCCGCACGGAAACTCGGTTCCGGCAACGGTTTTTTACCAGAAGCACCCATTCCGGACAAGAAACTCGGACCGACCATACGACTGCTTGTACTTTCTGCGGTTTGTCTGCGGAAACCGCTGCCCGCAAAGGAACTGGCAAAAGCCGGCTGAATCATATCCGCGGCACTTAAACCGGTTGCTATGACGGTAATAACCGCCTCATCCGTCTTGGTTTCATCATACATAAGCCCAAATATATTGGTTACGGATTCTCCGGTAAGCTCTTGAACATAAGTCGCCGCTTCCTGTGCTTCGATCAAGCCGACTTCCCCTGAAATATTTATGATAACATGCGTGGCTCCTTCGATCGTTGTTTCCAGTAACGGACTGGAAACTGCCTGTTTGACAGCGTCAATGCACTTGTCGTCACCCTTGCCCTGTCCGATACCGATATGCGCAATCCCTTTGTCCTGCATAACATTTTTGACATCCGCAAAATCCNNGGGAACATTGATCAATTCCGTAATTCCCTGTACGCTCTGCTGTAATACTTCATCTGCCTTGCGCAGTGCGTCCGGCATCGTTGTTCTGCGGTCAACGATGGAAAGCAGTTTGTCATTGGGGATGATAATCAACGTGTCCACATGCTCTTTTAATTTCTCAATTCCGCTGATGGCATTCTCCATCCGGTTCTTTCCCTCAAAACGGAACGGCTTGGTTACAATACCTACGGTCAGTTTTCCCATATCCTTGGCAATCTGTGCAACGACCGGTGCCGCTCCCGTACCGGTGCCGCCGCCCNNCATATCCGACGGTTTGATAATCTCGGCAATCTCTTCTCTGCTTTCTTCCGCTGCTTTCTCCCCTATTTCGGGATTAGCTCCGGCACCCAGACCTTTTGTCAGCTTCTCTCCGATTTGCATGCAAATAGGAGCCTTACAGCCCTTTAGATGCTGCTTGTCCGTATTCACACAAATCAGCTCGGCTCCTTTAATTCCTTCTTCTATCATTCGATTAACGGCATTATTTCCGGCACCACCTACTCCGATAACGAGTATTTTTGCTACGTACTCAGCCTCATTCGTCATAATCTCTAACNNTATATAAACAGAACGAAATTCAAAGTCATATATTATAATAATATATTTTTTTCGGAAAATAATCAAGTAGTAATTTTTGTTTTATCGGTTTTATTTCTATTAATTGCTTGTCCTTCTTTTTATGATAATCGTATCTCCCACTTTATAATTTGCCAAATCAATCTCTCCCGCCACGTTTTCCTGCCTTGCGGTCTTTAACACACTTTGGAGTGCCTGCATGGCATTGTCATAATCTTCCTGTTTTCCCAATAATATTTTTATCTCTCCGCTGTACATTACGGGTTCATTCCGGCTGTTAAATAAAATCCGGTCAATGTTAAGCTGATAATGCACTAATAAATTCGCAATTTTTAAGATGCGGTCAAGTGCCGTTTCGTTACTTATTTCCACTTTGTGATATAATGTAAAATCCGTAAGCCCGGTAACGTTAAAGATCGGGATGTCTTTCTTTTTGACGTCCGTACTCTCCAATACCATCCCCTCTTTATCAAAATAAATAAAATCATTCATATATTGGATACCGGCAACAATTGATTTTTCGTAGATTTTTATTTCCACTTTTCCGACACCGGTAAACTCCGTATCATACTCGCGTACAAACGGAAGCTCTTTTTTTATCCCCAATGATTCGCGAAGAAAAAACGTCAGTGAATTTTTGTCGAGAACATTACTGAAAAACATCTTCTCTATTTCATCCTCCGTATGAAAGGTATTCCCTTCAATTGTAATTTCTTTCACCTGAAACAATACTCCTGTGCCTAATAAGGCAATGAATACAATGATAAGTATACGCCATCTGTATCTTATATTTTTTATCATGTACATCCCCGCTTCCGTTTACTCGCTGCCGCTTTTTATTTTCGCTCCGATATTTTGTAATTTATCCGTCATATCTTCATAACCCCGTGCAATGTATTTTGCATGTTCAAGCTTTGTCTGCCCCTCCGCCATAAGTCCCGCGATAACAAGTGCCGCTCCGCCTCTCAGATCATTTGCACGGATATTCTTTCCTCTTAATTCTCCTACGCCGTAAATCGTAACACGGTTTCCTTTTACCTTTATATTTGCTCCCAGCTTTATCAGCTCGGAAACCGTATGATAACGATTTTCAAATATATTTTCTTCCAATATGCTTTTTCCGTCCGCTTTTGTCAGAACCGTCATTAATAATGACTGAACATCGGTCGGAAATCCGGGATAAGGGCTTGTTTTGATAAAATCAACCGGTCTGACCCGCTTTTTCTGTTTTATAATCAGTGCCGTGTTTTTAACGCATAACCGGCATCCGGTACAGGCTAAAATCCGTATATCGTTTTCTGTCTGTCTTTCTTTTGTATGCAGTACCAGGTTTCCTCCGGTCCCTGCAATCAGCAGTCCGTATGTTGCCATAGCGATTCGGTCGTCGCATACGGTATACTCAATCGGGTGCAGTTTTTTTACACCGTAGATTACAATATTTTTCGTCCCCGCTCCATAGATTCTTGCTCCCATGTTTCGTAAGAATCTGCAAAAATCAACGATTTCCGGTTCTCTTGCCGTATTTTTTATCTGCGTAACCCCTTTTGCCAAAACCGCCGCCAAGATTATATTTTCGGTTGCTCCCACGCTTGGAAAGTCCAGGGTTATTTTAGCGCCGCATAGTTTTGCGGTTTTGCAGTTAATCTGCTCATCCATAATATTGATATCAATTCCCATCTTTTCAAATGCGTCGAGATGATAATTGATTGGTCTTTTCCCGATCGAACACCCTCCGGGGAAACAAAGTCCGGCACTTCCTGTCCGTCCGAGTAAGCTTCCCATAAATAAAACAGAAGCCCTCACTTCTTTTACCGCATTTTCTTCTAATGTTTCCTGAATGATATCTGTTGTATCAATGGATAATGTATGCCCTGTCAGCTCCGTCCTGCATCCAAGCTTCCGAAGCAGTTTCATCATACATTTGACATCATCAATGACCGGACAATTATGAATCACCGTGACTCCCGTACAGAGAATACTCGCCGCTATCATAGGCAATACTGCATTTTTTGAGCCTTGCAGTACAATCTCCCCATGTAATGGACATCCGCCCTCCATTTCGATTACCGTCACCCGGACCCCTCTTTCCACAAATCCCATTCCGTTCCCGTTCGGCAACCCAAACAAAGCATAACCGGGATTCATATTAACCAACAAATTAATACTATTTTATGAAAAAGAGTTTTTCCTTGTGCCTATCCATTGCGGAAGTCTTAGAAAACCTATCCTGCCCTGCGTTTGGTCGATATCCCAAGTACCAGCCCCAATTCCGCAAGCAGTATGGCGACCGAGGTACCCCCGTAACTGATAAAGGGAAGCGGTATTCCCGTTGACGGAATGGAATTGGTCACAACCGCGATATTGATAATGACCTGTACCGCAATATGTATCATAACGCCGGAGCATATCATACCGCTGAATAAATCCGGTGCTGTCATGGAAATCTTGAATATACGCCAGATCAGCAGTCCGAACATCAGTATGACAATGCCGGCTCCTACCATCCCTAATTCTTCGCAGATAATCGCAAAAATCATATCGTTATGTGACTCCGGTATAAATGCCAGCTTTTGCATACTTTCACCCAGTCCGACACCGAATACCCCCCCGGACGCAATCGCATACAAGCCCTGCAGGATCTGGAATCCTTTCGGATGTGTTTCCACATCCCTCCAAATATCAATACGCTCACTGCGGAATGCCGCGCCGAAGTTTATATATAACAATACAAGACCGATAATAACCGCAAAAATCACAAAATATTTCGTTCTCTGTTTGGCGGATATAAAGCACATGCCAATCGCAATCCCTGCAATAACGATAGCAGAGCTCAGGTTTTCGATAACGACCAGAAAAAGAAGCAGTGCCACCGGCAGCATTACCAAAAAGATACCCCGGAATGTATTCATTATTTTGGGATTTTTCTGAATACAATAGGCAACCATAAGTATAACGGCAATTTTCGTTACTTCTGACGGCTGTAACGATTGTCCGGCAATATCAAGCCAGCGCCTTGCCCCGTTCTTCTCTACTCCCACAAACAATACGGCTGTCTGCAGGAACACCGCAACTCCGTAAATAATCAGTATCAAGCGTATTTTCGTATGAGGGATCACCTTTATGTAAAGCTTATAATGAACGCTTGATACGATAAGCATTAATACAAGCCCTACGATAACGCCGAATAATTGTTTCTTTAAAAAGAACAGGGAATCCCCCTCGTTGACTTGTGCTGTATAGGAACTGGAGCTGTAAATCATAAGAAGACCAAACCCTACCAGACATAAGGTAATCATAAGCAGACCAATATCAAATTGACTTTCCGGATTTTGCTCGCGTTTTGATTTTTGCACCGATTATTCACTCCAAATCATTCACATATTGTTTGAACTTATTTCCCCTCTGCTCATAGGAGGCAAACATATCCCAGCTCGCACATGCGGGAGATAGGAGAACCGCCTCTCCGGCACGCGCCGATTCGCTTGCTTTCCTCACGGCATCCTTTAAGGACGCCACAATCGTAACCTCATGAAAACCGCATTTCTTTGCCGTATCATATATCTTGAATTTTGTTTCTCCCAATAGGATCAGTGATTTAATCCGCCCCTGAAACGACAAAATCCAATCGGTAAAATCCGCTTCTTTATCAAATCCGCCGCCAATCAAAATTGTTTTCCGGTTCATTGCCTGCAGCCCTTTTATGGCCGCATCCGTATTCGTCGCTTTGGAATCGTTGTAAAAATTGATTCCGCACCAATCCCTGACAAACTCGATCCGGTGTTCTACCCCTTTGAAAGCAATGACGGCATCACGTATGACCGACAGCGGTATTTTTAACTCCATGCCAATCAGAATCGCCGCCATATAATCCTCATAATTATGTATTCCAAGCAGCCGGCACTCCGAAACGTTACAGACTGCCTGATTGGTTTCCGCAATCACCATATTTCCTCCCGAATCCAGATATATTCCGGAGGAAAGTTTTCTCTTGCTGCTGAAATAACGCATTCTCGTATTGATTTCCGATTCATTTCCATAGGATTTGGCTTCCAGGCTCCGTAGGAAAACATCTTCATAGTTACAAATGCAGACGTTATTTTTGCTCTGGTTTTTCAGGATTGCCAATTTCGCTTTCCGGTATTCTTCCATATTTCCATGCCGATCCAGATGATCCGGCGTAATATTCAATATCACACTGATATGCGGCTTAAACTTATCAATCGTTTCTAATTGGAAGCTGCTGATTTCCGCAACGGTAACGGAGTCCTCCGAACTGTTTTCTGCCGCTTCGGTGTAAGGTGTCCCAATGTTGCCAACTACAAAAACATTCTTAAAATAAGCTCTTGCGATTTCCCCTACTAAAGTCGTTGTCGTTGTTTTTCCGTTTGTTCCGGTAATGCCGACAACCATTCCCCGGTCAAATAAATACGCCAATTCCACTTCACCGATGACCGGAATATGATGTTCTTTGAAAAAATGTGCTAATGGTATCGTGAGCGGGACTCCGGGGCTGAATACCGCAAGGTCCATTTCCGCAAACTCGGCTTTGTCAAAGTTTCCCAAGTAAACCCGTTCTTTTAGTCCCGAAACATCCATATTTTGATTTCCGTCATAGAGCGTCACTCTTGCACCATGCCTGACCAGAAGGTTTCTTGCTGCCATTCCGCTCTTCCCAAGTCCTACGACGACGATTTTTTTATTCTGAAACTCCATTATCTACCTCTCTTTTAGAGTGCTGCTAATCCTATCATACATAAAACAGCCGTAATAATACAAAATGCTACGACAACCTGTGTTTCCGAAGTTCCGCCTAATTCAAAATGATGGTGAATCGGGGCCATACGAAAAATCCTTTTCCCTTGCGTTAATTTGAAAAATCCGACCTGCAAGATAACGGAAATCACTTCCGCAAGATAAATCAAACCAACAATCAGAATAAATAAGGGAATCCCAAGTATTACAGCGGTAGATGCAACAAACCCGCCCAATGCCAAAGAACCGGTATCCCCCATAAAGACCCGCGCCGGGTATACATTAAACAATAAAAACCCTAATAGACTGCCGACAACGGCAAGCGTAATCGGTGTCAACTGCCCCTTGCCAAGTGCAATGGAAGCAATGGTGAAAAAGGTGGCAATAATCACGGTAACCCCCGATGCCAAGCCGTCCAAGCCGTCGGTAAAATTGACGCCGTTTACCGTTCCGAGTACCACGACAAATAAAAATACGGTAAATAACCAGGTAGGCATCGTAATTACCGTTCCCAAAAACGGTATAATCGTTTCTGAGGAATATTCTGCCACAAAATAGTAATAAGCAATAAAAACAACGGTGATGACAAACTGTCCCATGATTTTTTGCGTGGCTTTCAGTCCCATAGACCGTTTCATCACAACTTTGATATAATCATCCAAAAAACCAACCAGTCCAAAACCGAGCGTCATAAACAGAATCGGTATAATTTCTCCGTATCTTGTCACATAAATAAGGGAGGTAATCAGTACGCTTGATAATATAATCAATCCTCCCATCGTCGGCGTTCCGGCTTTTTTCAGATGTGTTTCCGGTCCGTCATCCCTGACAAACTGCCCGAATTTCAGCTTCTTTAAAAATGGTATTACAATGGGGCAAAACACAACACTAATGCCAAATGATATAATAACCGGCATGATAAAATCAAAATCCAATTTCATTTTCTCACCTCGTCCTTATCCTATGCATAATTCTTTATTTCATCGGTGCGGCGTTTGGAAACCGCACTCTCAACTCAATTATTATATGCTATTCTAAAAGATATGGCAATACGTTTTCGTAAAGAGTACCGACAACCGGCGCGGCTACCGACCCGCCGTAGTACATCCCCTGCGGTTCGTCGATACGTACCATCGCAATGACCTGCGGATCTTCTACCGGTGCAAACCCAATACAGGAAGAAATATACTTGGCATTCCCCCGCGGCAGCTTTTCCGAGGTCCCGGTTTTGGCTCCGACGGAAAACCCTTTGGCACCCGCATTTTTCCCGGTGCCGTCCGAAACGACTTTTCCCAGTGCCTCCCTTGCCAAATCGGAGGTTTCCTTTGTCACAACACCGCTCTTGCTTGGGTAATCAAATTTTTTGATGATTTTCCCGTCGCCGGATGCCGCACTGACGCCGACATGCGGGACAACACTGTTTCCGCCGTTTATGATAGCACTTGCGCTTGCCAAAAGGCGCAGCGGTGTCAATTGAAAGGATTGCCCAAAGGAAATTGTTGCCAGCTCCACGGCTTCCACATTTGATTTCTTATGCATAATCGTTCCCGCTTCTCCCGGCAAATCAACCCCTGTTTTTTCCAATGCTCCGAATTGATCTAACATCTCAAACATTCCCGATACGCCGACTCTGGCTCCCACATCAATAAAAACGGGGTTACAGGAATTCATAACGCCTTCCAGAAATGTCTGCGAACCATGCCCTGTCGTCTTGTGACAGCGAATCTTCCGGTCCTCCACGGCACGGAATCCGGGACAGTTAAACCGATCGGTCATTTTTACCACTTTTTTTTCTAATGCCGCTGCCATTGTTAATATTTTGAACGTAGAACCCGGTTCGTATGTATCGCTTACACATAAATTTCGCCATTTGGCGTTTAACGCATCCATCTGTTTCTTTTCGGGCAGGTTTTCCGCCCCCTTCGGTAATTGAAAAGGGTCATTCAGATTAAATTCCGGCCAGTCAACCATCGCATAAATCTCACCGTTCTGAGGATTCATAATAATAATCTGAACACTTTTAGCGGACTTCTTTTTGGCAACCAGTTCTGCTGTCTGGGTGGCATATTCCATAATCTTCAAATCAAGACTTGTTGTTAAGTCCCATCCCGGAACCGGTTCGACGCGGTCTTCCGCACCGTTTTCAATCTCCGTTCCCCTTGCCGTTGTCATCGTCAGGATGGCTCCGTCCAATCCTTGCAGATACTTATCATACGACACTTCCAATCCGATAATTCCCTGATTATCGCCTCCGGTAAAACCAAGTACCTTTGAACCCAATCTGTCGTATTTATATTGGCGTTTATAATCTTCATCAACCATGACACCCGCTAAATTCTCATCCCGAATCTGATCGGAGATATTTTTCTCTACGTTGGATTTTATTTTTTCCCTCGAAGATACCTTTTCTACCTTTTTCCGAATTTCCTTTTCATCAATTTGCAGCGTATTTGATAAAAACCGAATCACCTGTTCCGGATGTTCCACCTGACTGTGTATTACGGAAATCGTCGATACGGATCGGTTTCCCGCAAGGAGTTCGCCGCCGCGGTCATAAATTTTACCCCGTTCCGCCTTGATCGCTCTTTCACGCTGATGCAGTTTCGTCGCCAATACCCCGTATTCCTCTGCCTTTGCCCCCATTATGAAAAGAACTCTTGTAAATAAAAGCAGCAGCAGAACGGAAAATATACAAAAAACAAAAAATACTCCTTGTCTTTGGTAAGTCTTTTGTTTTGCAGACATCATCTTCTCCACATGATACGCTTTATCTATAGTTTATTGTTTTTTACGGAAGGTTATGATTATTTTGCATAAACACCTAAAAATGGAAGAACTTTTTTTAATAATTGGGAAGCAAATACTGTCGCATATGTGCTGTGTGCCTGCTCTGTCACGCGCGGCTGGTCAATTACGACATAAATAGCTACCTGAGGATTATTTGCCGGTACCCCCCCGATGAATGAGAGTAAATAATTTGTTTTGTCCCTGCCGGCCTTTTCTGCCGTTCCGGTTTTTCCGCCGATTGAATATCCTTTCACCTTTGCCGGTTCTGCCGAACCGTGTTCCACGGTGTTCAGTAAAAATTTACGCATCAGCTTGCTTGTTTTCTCCGTTGTTGTCTTTTTCAATAAAACCGGTTCAAAGCTTTGCACAACCGCACCGTCATCATTTTGCAGTTCTTTTACAATCTGAGGCTGATAGTAATTCCCGCCGTTGATCAGAGAACAAAATCCGGTAATCATTTGAATCATCGTTACTGTCTGCGTCTGTCCGAAACTGCTTGTTGCGAGTTCGACCGGATTCAATTGTTCCGTCATATGAAGCAGCCCTGACGATTCACCAGGCAGGGTAATTCCCGTTTTTTTCCCGAATCCGTATCGTTCATTATATTGGTTGAATTTATCTCTTCCTAATGACGCTCCGATGTTCATAAGGGCAACATTACAGGATTCCATCAGGGCTTGTTCCAATGTGATGGTTCCGTGACCCGATGTTTCCACACAATGTATCCTCCGGTCGGCTACCTGCAGGTTCCCTTTACATTGAAATGTCGAGGATTCTGTCACCTTTCCTTCATCCAATGCCGCGGCAACCGTAAACGGCTTAAACGTAGACCCCGGCTCATATGCTGCCGATATGCAATAGTTCGACCATAATTCCATCATTTTCGTCTGTTTTTCTTTTTTGCTCATTTTTGCTGTTTGAGCCGGTTCCCATGCCGATGACAGATCACTCGGTTTGTTTAGATTATAAGTCAAATCCGATGCCATTGCCAGAACCTGACCGTTTTTGGGATTCATCATGACGACTCCCATATGTGCGGCTTCCAGTTCCTTTTGATAATCGGCAATCATATCTTCAATAATCTTCTGTACATTGNNCTATGGGCCGCATTAAGCTCTTTTTGATAATCCGTAATCATTTTTTCGATTATTTTCTGTACATTGGCGTCAATGGTCAGTATTACGGAATTTCCGTTTACGGCAGGCTTTACAGTCTTTTTTAAGTTCATTTCCGTATCGAAATATCCGTAGGAACGGCCTTCTTTTCCGTTGAGCTGCTCGTTAAATTGTCCTTCGATCCCATATGTTCCCATGTTTTCCTGATTGACAAACCCTACGATGTTACTGGCAACCGTTTTCAAAGGATATTTTCTGACATAGCTTTCTTTAAACCAGACGCCTATAATTTTTATATTTTGCTTTTTTGCATCTTTTTGCATCTTTTTAAATTCATCGACTTTTTCTACTTTCAGGTTTTTAAACTGCGGTATTTCTTCATAGAGAGAATCGGGACGTTCTTTGATAATATCTTCAAAGATTTTTCGATCAACAGAAAAACACTTCTCCAAAGCACTTAATGTCGGTTCCATACTTTTACTCTCTGTAATCAGCGTACGCGGTTCCAGAATCAAATGAAACACACGGGAGCTGACCGCAAGCGTTGTCTGCTTACTGTCTTTGATCCGTCCCCGCCGGTATTCCAGATTATTGTTGACATAAGTTTGCTGCTTTAATACGTGCTTTTTGTAAGTGTCGCCTTTGTCCTTATTTAATATGTATATCCTTATAAAAAGTGCTGCAAATACTGCGAGTGTACATAATAAACAAATCACCAAACCTTTTTTTGTCGATATTGTCATTACTCTTCTTTTCGTTCTTCTTCCCGGTTTGCCCTGTTGTACCATTTTCACTCCTTTTCCCTCGTATATCTACCTTATTCCGAGGCTTTTCGGGGCTTTTCTTACAAGCCCCGCAATCGTATTCAGCACGCTTAATTCGACGGTATATTCCCGTGTTGTTTTATCTGATTTCCTTTCCTGCTATCATATGAAAACACCTGATTGTCTTTGGCATGAACCATTCCCAGTTTCTTAGTAGCGATATTGTATATTTTCGTTAAATCGACAGAATCGTCAATCTTCTCATGTAACGCCGCGTTTTGTTTCTCCAACTCTACAATTTTGTTTTCCAGAGCCGTTACGTTCCGGTTCAAAGAGTCCGCTTTGTCCCTTGTCTGTAAATAGAAAAAACATGAAAAATACGCTGCTATTATTACCCCAAACACAATAATAACCGATAGGATATCCACTTTTCTCTTTCGCTTTCTCCTGACAGATGGTTGTCTGTCCTTCTCCGGTAATTCCCGCTTAACCGGTCTTTCCGGATATGCCGGTACGGAGCTTCCGTATAAATAACGATTTCTTTCTTCCATATCTATCTCCATTTCAGGACGAATTACGTTTGAATATTCTTAATTTCGCACTTTTTGATCTTTTATTCCTCTCCTGTTCTTCCTCTCCGGGAAGAATCGGTTTTTTGGTTATCATTTCTCCTTTTGGTTTTTTTCCGCATACGCATACGGGGAATGACGGGGGACAGGTGCAAGGATGCTGATTCTTCCGAAAACTGTTCTTTACGATTCGGTCTTCCAGGGAATGAAAGGTAATAATACATATCCTTCCGTCCGGCTGCAGCAAATCAATCATCTCATCCAGCGATTGTTCCAAGACCTCCAATTCGCGGTTGCACTCGATCCGGATTGCCTGAAATGTCCGTTTTGCCGGATGCCCTTTCGTATATCTATCCTTTGCGGGAATTGATTTTTCTATGAGTTCCACAAGCTCAAAAGTCGTTTCGATTGGTTTTTCTGCCCTTGCCCTCACAATGTTTCTGACAATGTTCCCTGCGTATTTTTCTTCTCCGTATGTCCTGATAACACGAAATAATTTTTCCTCACTGTAACGGTTGATAATGCTGCCTGCCGTTACTTCCTGTTCAGTATCCATCCTCATATCCAAGCCGGCGTCCTCCATATAGGAAAACCCGCGCTCTTTTGTATCTAGCTGGTAGGACGAAACACCTAAATCCAAAACAATTCCGTCTACCTTCTGAATGTCATTCTGCCATAGTATCTGCTTCATGTTGCGGTAATTACTTTTAATAATACTCACTTTATCCCTGAATTCTGCCAATCGCTCCGACGCCGCGCGGATCGCCGTTTCATCTTGGTCGATTCCGATAAAACGCCCGTTTACACCAAGCTTTCGGCAAATATAGAAAGCATGTCCGCCTCCTCCGAGTGTCCCGTCCGCATACACCCCGTCCGGCTTTATGTTTAATCCCTGTATTGTTTCTTCCAGTAGAACGGAAACATGATGAAAATCCATACTTGTCCTCATTTGATATGATTGTTAATATGTTCAAAAGCTTAATCCAAGCTCCGACATATGCTCCGCAATTTCGTCCACATTAACCGAATCATCAATATTCTTCCAGTTATCTTTGCTCCAGATATTGATTTTATTCATGTCACCTGTAAAAACCACATCTTTTTCCAGTCCGGCTTTTGTACGCAATGACATTGGTATCAGAATACGCCCCTGCTTGTCCACTTCGCACAGTGCGGCACCCGACATAAAATGCCTTTGTAAAATCCGTGCCTCTTTGCTTCCCGGTAATTCCTGAAGGTCATTTACAAAACGTTCCCACTGCGGCATAGGATAACCATATAAACAATTGTCAAGCCCCAGTGTAATGACAAAAGAATCGCCTAATCCGTCGCGAAGCTTGGACGGGACGATCACCCTGCCCTTTGGGTCAAGACTATGCTCATATGTCCCCATGAACATGACAGCTACCTCCTGATATGGTTTCTTATCTTTCTTTTTCTCCGGTCATTCTCACCACATCACTCCACTACTCCCCACTTTCTAACCACTTAAGATGATTCTACATCATAAATAAAGAAAAAGCAAGCATTTTTTTGTTAGAAAAATGTCGCTTTTTCAGGCTTTCCGATTCAATTTTACAAAATGTTGTAGTGCATCCTATGATAGTATTCAGACGCTACTATATGTTGTGTTAAAATTTATTTCTGAATATTTTATTTGNNTTGTACTCTTTCGCGCTGCCAATACTCCATTTTATATGCCGTTGTATCCTTTTGCGGCTGCCAATACTTCATAAAAGGAATCTCTCGGTACGTTCAGTCCGCTGAACAGCAGGGGTACCCCGTCCCTTCTCCATGATATCGTATCATACAGACCCCAGAACGTGATGCCGTCGATGTCTGCGCCGCTGCTTTTCTTGGCTACAATCATCCGGAACAAGTCACTCCAATACTGTGTCTGCTGTGACTCCGGTCTGTTACTCCCCGGATAATTGGTAACATCAATCTCGGTCATTTGCATCTTATAACCCCTGGCTTGAAACTTATCAATTGCCTCAGCGATTGTAGCGGCACTCGGATACCCGACATCCAAATGCATCTGCATACCGATCCCGTCGCATATCTTACCGTTTTTGTTGATATTGTCAATCAGTTCTATAATGGCTGCCGTCGTATCGGGGATATACTCATTAAAATCATTGTAAAATAATCCGATATCATCTGCATCCGGTATTTTACCCTCTTGTTCCAGCTTATTCAACTGATCGTCCGCAATCTTAAATGCGTCATTTACATAACAAGCGTCATAAATCCCCGAATGTCTGGTTGTGCTGAACGTATACTCCGGATAGTAAACCTTATCCCAGTCACATTTATCATTTCCGTTATTGTTATGTGTATATTCATTGACCACATCCCAACTGTAAATCACATCTTTCCCGTGTTCCGTATCANNTGCCGTATTATATACATAATGCATGATATTTCTGATATAATACTCCATGCGCCCGTTCATGGTTTCGGCATCGACATGCGCTCCGTTATTTGAGTAATTTTCTCTGAAGAACCGTGTCGGCGTCTGTGCATGCCATACCAAAACATGATACCGCATTTTCAGCCCCGCCCGATATGCCAAGTCAATTGCCCGCTCTATCT